>NZ_JBHZPE010000039.1:0-51091 GCF_042787985.1 Peribacillus sp. YIM B13481 | reverse complement strand
CCCAGTAGATTACCGGGTTCATGCCCTCAAGGTTGCCTAATTAAATAAAGTGTCTAACTTTTTGGGTTCACTTCACATAATGACTAGGTCTTCTTTTTGTTGTTCACTTTCTCCAGTGCTATCGAATTCTTGTGACAAGATAGTATCGTTAAATTTTATTAAATATGGAGACCTACCTATTCAATCCCCGGAAACCAGCCTGGAGAATGGATGATCGCTTGCCATAATGGGTCTGGAATATCAAGTTGCTGCTGATTATCCTTGTTTATTTTTGTCACGATTTCAGTTTCCCTGCCTTGTTCCACTTTTTGTACCCATTCAGGATCAATTATGATTTCACGGCCTAATGCGATTAACGGAACCCCTGATTGCAGTGCTTTGATTGCATCATCCGCTGTATAGATGGAACCAACACCGATGATAGGAACTTGATCACCGATACGTTCTTTTATAATTTCTATCCGAGGTCGGTCAACCTCCGCTCCCCGTCTTGCTTTTGACCAAAAATCCATTAATGAAACATGAAGATAATCCAGATCCTTTTTCACTAATCCATCAATTAATGCAAGGGTATCATCCATAGTGATTCCCGGTGTTTCCGGTTCCTCCGGTGAAAAGCGATAACCAACGATGAACGGATCATTTGCATGTTCAGCAACAGACTTTTTCACTGCATCCACAACCGCTAATGGAAAAGTCAGGCGCTTTTCAAGGGTCCCTCCCCACTTGTCTTCACGACGGTTTGAATGGGGCGAAAAGAATTGCTGAAGCAAGTAACCATTTGCTCCGTGAATTTCGACACCGTCAAAACCAGCTTCAATGGCACGCCTAGTTGCTTCACCAAAGTCTAGAATGATCGATTCAATTTCTTTTTCAGAAAGTGGGCGAGGTACTGTTTTACCTTCGCCTTCCGATGGGATATTGCTTGCACTGACGACATCGCCATTCGGGATTAATTCCGGTGGAACCTCGCGGCCGCCATGAAAAATTTGGAGGATTGCTTTAGCACCTTTCGCTTTAATTGCTGAAGCTAAGCGGCTAAGACTAGGAATCATTTCATCCTGATCACCGCCAAATTCTCCGTGGAAACCTTTTCCATTTGCTGACACGTAGGTACAAGCCGTTATAACCATGCCTACCCCCCCAGACCGACGTTCATAATAGTTAACTTCGGCATCGGTTACAGTCCCGTCAGGATTCGAAGAGAAATTTGTCAAAGGCGCCATCACCAATCGATTTTTTACTTCTATCCCTTTTCCTAAATTGAACGATTCAAATAATGGTGTAAATTTAGAATTCATTTAGTAATCCTCCATTTTGTTACCAACCCTTTACAGGTGTTGGTTGGTATAAGTCCTAAAATTCTCACAACCTCATGTTTAAAACATATTAATCATGCATGTTTGGCAATGAATGCCGAAATGGCTTCTTTAGGCTGTAAGCCAATTGCTTGATCTACTTTTTCTCCATCTTTGAATAAAATAAGGGCTGGAATTCCCATCACTCCATATTCGCTTGTCGTATCTGAATTTTCATCCACATTCAGTTTTACGATCTTAACCCGATCACCCATTTCAACATCTATTTCATTAAGCATTGGGGCAATCATTTTACATGGTCCGCACCACGGTGCCCAAAAATCAACCAGTACTAAACCTTCCTTGATTTCACTTGCAAAATTATCATCTGTTACATGTTCAATTGTCATGATCATGTCCTCCTTGTATAAATGGTTTTGACTCATCATCTATTTAAATCAAGTTTCCCGATTCTATTTCCCGGGATAAGAAACTCGGATTTCCTGATATTTATTTTCGGATGGATTTTAATCGATTCCAATTTACCGGATAACTCCATAAACCATGTTTCATCCTTAGATAGTAAAGCCAAATCAATTAATGCCAAAAGATGACTTTCGTTACTGATTTCTAGATCAGGCAACTTTTCAGTCCATTTACTCGGAATCGAAATCGATTTCCCTACCGCTTTTTCATTGTCACTTTCCACCACATTCACTTTAACGAATTCTCGATTCGCGCTTACCGTTTCAATGTAACCATGGATAAGTTCTCCATCTCTTGATCTTCCCTGTACCCAATCCCCATTATTTAACTGATTTTTTCCGGCCATTTTTAACACCCCTTTTATATTCTATTGTTATCAATTATTAACTGTAAAAATAAAATGTACAGTAAAGGCAAAAGAAAAAACTAAATCAATATCACGGACATTGTTTAATTTTTTCCAAAAAAGTGCTGAGAGTAATATCTTCTAAATATTTTTCAAAATATAACTCAGCTTCATCGAAGATTTGATCCATGACTACCTGGGTATTGGAAGATATGACACATTTTTTCTCCGGATCACCTGTACACCACTTTGGCTTCAAGGCTCCATGCGAGACCGTTATATAAATATCTGCCAAACTCACCTCTTCAGGGTTACAGTCAAGAATATAACCTCCGCCCACACCTTCTTTAGTCTTAACAAATCCTTTATTCCGTAAGCAGCTCATCATTTTCCGAATCCTTGCCGAGTTTGTACAAACGTTTTCTGCGATAGACTCACTGCTAGCCATATGATCTGGTAGATAAGCTAAATAGACCAAACTATGCACAGCTATTGTAAAATCACTATTCACTTTTTGCATCCTCCTCAAGGAGATTACTGTAATCTTAATATTTACAGTTGATAAAGTCAACTCAAAAAACTCAACTTTGTTGATCTGTTTATTATTGCAATGAAATTTCCCCCTATCAAAGGATAGAGGGCACTTCATCAGTTAGCTTTTGGAAAGCGGAACCATTTTTCACAAACTCGCCAAAATCTTATTGTTGAGAAAGATTCAATGCTGTATTAGCCGCTTTTAGATTCACCTGCGCTTGCTCACTTATATCCTGAGGATGATAATATCCTTTTGAAACCATATAATCACTTATGATCCCATGTGTTTCTACAGCGGACCTAAGCTGTTCCCGTAATGCAGCCCTCAGTTCAGGTGAAACTGTTTCAGTTACAGCGAAAGCCGCATTTCTAATTCCTGATTTGGCAGAAATCAGAAAGTCAGTTGCAATTACCTGATCGGTCATTCCACTCATACCCGCCATATTTTGCAAAAAGTTGGTCATTATTTCCCCTCTCCTTGATTAACCAGAATTTCCTGTAATCTTTGAATTTGCTCTCTGCCGCTGCTGATGTCTTGTAATAGAATGTTTTTTAATTCCGTATCTCGAACTAATCCGTTCATTATAGAACTTTTGGATAAACATAGGCTTTTGAAATTCAATATTTCATGCAATTCTAACGTTTCATGCAGTCCTAACTTTTCCATTAAAAGTATCTCTCCTTTCATTTACATTCACTTACTTATCTTTCGTTGATCAAAAGGTCTTATTCATTGTTTTTAAAGAAGGTAAAACCTAGCCCCCCTGTATACCAATGAGTTGAATAGGGAAAATTACTTTTGTTACATAGACTTAGGGGGTGATTGGATGGAAAATGAAAAGCTGGCCTTTCATGAAACCATGGAGACGCATGAAATAATAAATTTTAAAACAATAAGCTTGATGAAATCCAAATTAATGCAAGGAATTTGTTTCGATAATGATTTAAAGGCATTAATGGAAAAAGACGTACAGCAATCCATAATAGCCATTAATGAACTGAAGAGTTTTTACGAAGGTGCCCGAACAAACTATTTACAATGAGGTGAGCTTTAATGGAAATGGATTATTTAGATCCCCAAGGCGCTGAACATATGCCTGAAATGGCTGATTCTTCTTTTGCCCTGGATTTCCTACTGTCAATCAAAAGCGGGATTCATACGTATGCAATAGCTATAACGGAAACAATAAGTCCAGAATTGAGACAAGCCCTATACCGGCAAATGGAGCAGTCCATTGATTTACATGCTGAAATATCCGATTTAATGATAAGTAAAGACTGGCTTTATCCAAATGATTTAGGAAAGCAAGTTGAATTGGATTTGAAATCAGCTGAAATGGCAATTAGCATCGCTCGGATGAAGTTATTCCCAAACGATACAGATAGACTTGGAATGTTCGCAACGCCAAATAAATAGAGGAGGAAGTTTTATGAAAGCCGTAACTTACCAGGGCAATAAAAACGTGCAGGTCAAAAATGTTAAAGATCCCCATATCAAAAATTCAGATGATATTATCGTAAAAGTTACAACTTCAGCCATTTGCGGTTCGGATTTGCACTTGATTCACCAAATGATTCCAAATATGCCAACGGATTATGTTATTGGCCACGAGCCAATGGGAGTTGTCGAGGAAGTCGGTCCAGGTGTAAATAAGTTAAAAAAGGGAGATCGTGTAATCATCCCCTTTAACGTTAGCTGCGGAAGCTGCTGGTATTGCGAGAATGACCTTACAAGTCAGTGCGATAACTCAAACCCTCATGGCGAAATAGGTGGTTTTTTGGGATATTCAGAAACAACTGGTGGGTATGCGGGAGGACAAGCAGAATACATGCGGGTTCCTTATGGAAATTTCACACCTTTTAAGATTCCAGAAGACTGTGAGGTAGAAGATGAAAAATTGGTATTACTCGCAGATGCAGCTTCAACTGCATTTTGGAGCGTAGACCATGCAGGAGTTAAACCTGGTGATACAGTTATCATTTTAGGCTGCGGTCCCGTTGGATTACTCGCTCAAAAATTCGCTTGGTTCAAAGGAGCGAAAAGGGTCATTGCCGTCGATCATCTCAACTATCGTTTGGAACATGCTAAACGGACAAATAAAGTCGAAATTGTTAATTTCGAACAATATGAAAACGTAGGGGAATATCTCAAAGAAATAACTAAAGGCGGAGCCGACATCGTTATTGACTGTTCTGGCATGAGCGGTAAAATGACTCCTATGGAATATCTTGCAACTGGCCTTAAGCTGCATGGAGGTGCCATGGGTGGTATTGTAATTGCCTCCCAAGCCGTGCGTAAAGCTGGAACCATTCAAATAACAGGTGTTTACGGAGGGCGTTATAACGGATTTCCGTTAGGAGATATATTTCAAAGAAACGTGGATATCAAGACCGGACAAGCTCCTGTTATCCCTTATATGCCATATCTCTATAACCTTATATCTGAAGGAAAGGTTGATCCTGGCGATGTCGTAACCCACGTACTTCCAATCGATCAAGCTAAACATGGTTATCAAGTATTCGATACAAGGACAGACGGATGCATTAAAGTGGTGCTGAAGCCCTGACATAGCAGTGATATTTTGTAGGTTACTGAATTTATTGACTCCAGGTACTATTCTTCAAGCTATTTAGCTTAGTTCACAAGTTCAAGTCCACTATTGCTTCTCTTCTAGTTCCAAAACCTTTATTGCTTCCCATTCTCATAAATTGTTACCAATGATATTCGAACTCCAAAATAAAAGCCACTTTTCCTGAAACTCGTCCAGGAAAAGTGGCTTTACGTTTAAAAAGGAAGATAAACTTAATTATCACTTAAATCAATTGAAGGTTCGATCCTTACGTGGTTTATCGTTATAACTTTACATTTATCCTATCTTTTTATAAAAACAAGGTTATAATAGCGGTATTTCATGCTTATTATTTTGTTTGTTGTTTATTCATGGCGCTCATCATTTGATTAATTTTCTTTTGGGATGGTTTCATACCCATTTGCATCATCATCATTTTCAGCATCTGTTCGTTAATTGGCGGATTTTTCTTTAAGTAATCCATCATGTATTTACGAGCGATGAAAAATCCCAGCACTACTCCAGCAATCAATGCCAGTACGCCAACTAGAATGTAAACCCACATACTATTTCCTCCTTCGTGTTGTCTAACATCAGTGTACTAGACCAAAGGTTATTATACAATACCCGCTACCGAAAAGTCCCCCATTTAGACAAATTTTCTTTCTTTTATCGGTTTTAACCAACCGTATTTTTCGTGTTCAAAATCAATGGCTAGAAAACTCGCTTCATATTTTCGAATGCATTCAAAGAAAGCCGTCTCCGCTTCATAGTCTCCTTCAGCTTTAAGCGTAATGGACTCATCCTGGATGATTAACACGGCTTTACTTGATCCGTTTGTTTTTTCTAAATAGTATTTTCCATTTTGAGACCAAAAATTCATCTTTTTTTGTAAACGTTGTTCAATTGCTACCTGCAACTGGATAATGGGGACTGTTTTGGTGACAAATTCGATTTGTTTTTGCAAAATACTCTTCAGTCTGCCCCTTGCTTGAATATACTCCAAAAACAAATTGAAAAATAGCTTTTCTCTTCCATAATAATGATGGGCAAATTCATCTTCGATTAAAAAGATTTGATAGGTTCTCATCAGCCAACGCCTCCTAGCATTCCTATTTTGGTCACCAGAACAACTTACCATCAGGACCTTCCATTATTTCCTACCCTTGATGACTTTCCCCTTTAACTGACACATTTAAACGAAAATTATTTATTCTCATTATATATTGACAAACTAAAAAGATATGTTGTTTGCTGGAGAAATTTTTTTCTTTTTTTGTCGAATGGATGCTATCCCAGAGAATAAGAGCACTTTCAACATACAATTAGAAGGTTCGATAAAAAAACTGACACCAAACTAGTTGGTGTCAGTTCCCCATTACTATTATTTAAGCATTTCTTTAACACGAGCAACTACATTTTCTACAGTGAAACCAAATTCCTCCATGATCTTACCGCCTGGTGCAGAAGCTCCAAAATGATTGATGGCCAATATTTCACCCTCATCACCTGCATAACGATCCCAGCCAAACGGTGAAGCCACTTCGATAGCTAGACGTTTTTTCACTGCTGGATTGATTACACTTTGTTTATATTCTTTAGATTGAGTTTCAAATCGATCCCATGATGGCATGCTGATTACCGAAACATCAATTCCATCGTTCGCTAAAGCTTTCTGTGCTTCCACAGCCAAGTTCACTTCAGAACCAGTCGCAAGTAGTAATGCATCCGCTTCTTCTTTCTTAGCAGCGGATATGATGTAAGCCCCTTTTGAAACACCATCATAAGCAGTTTCGGAAGTATCTTTTATTGTTGGCAACCCTTGACGAGTCAGTACAAGGGCAGTCGGTTTATTTGTAGACTCCATAGCCACTTTCCAAGCTGCTGCCGTTTCATTGCCATCAGCTGGACGGATTACCCCTAGGTTAGGCATTGCCCGCAATGATGCTAATTGTTCGATTGGCTCATGTGTCGGTCCGTCTTCCCCTACAGCAATGCTATCGTGGGTGAAAACATACGTTACAGGTAGTCCCATCAGTGCTGCCATTCTTATGGCAGGACGCAAATAATCAGAGAATACGAAGAATGTACCTCCGTACACTTTTAATCCACCATGAAGGGTCATTCCATTTAAAGCCGCACCCATAGCGAATTCACGTACACCGAACCATATATTACGGCCACTGTAATTACCAGGTAATAGATCTGTCTCACCTTTGATGGCAGTATTATTAGATCCTGCTAAATCTGCAGAACCACCAATGAAGCTAGGGACCTTTTTGGCAATTGCATTCAATACTTCTCCGCTTGAAGCACGGGAAGCTAATGTTTTTCCTTCTTCATAAACCGGAATTTCCTGATCCCACTCAGCAGGCAGTTCACCTTTGATTGCCAACTCCAATTGCTTGGCTAACTCAGGGTGTGCTTCTTTGTAATTTTTGAACAATTCATTCCAAGCTTCTTCTTTTTGGGCGCCTGCCTCTACAACAGATTCATTGAAGTGAGAATAAACTTCTTCTGGAACATGGAAATCCTCTTCGAATGTCCATTTATAAGCTTCCTTAGTCAACTTCAGCTCATCTGCACCAAGCGGAGCGCCGTGAACAGCAGATTTACCTGAACGGTTTGGTGAACCGTAACCAATAACCGTTTTCACTTCGATTAATGTTGGACGTGCCTCATCGGTTTTCGCTTCTTCAATCGCTTTGGCAATTTCCTGAAGATCGTTCCCGTCCTCAACGCGGACATATTGCCATCCATAAGATTTGAACCGGTTTGCTACACTTTCACTAAATGATTGACTTAAGTCGCCGTCAAGGGATATATCATTAGAATCATATAAAACGACAAGTCTTCCAAGTTGCAGATGTCCTGCTAATGAAGCCGCTTCTGCAGAAACACCTTCCATTAAATCTCCATCCCCACAAATGCTATATGTATAATGATCGACCACATTATAAGATTCACGGTTATAGCTTTCTGCCAAGTGGCGTTCTGCCATTGCCATTCCGACTGCCATTGCAATACCTTGTCCAAGAGGTCCTGTCGTTGCATCTACCCCAGCGGTATGTCCGAATTCGGGATGTCCTGGAGTTTTACTGCCCCATTGGCGGAAGCTTTTCAAATCATCGATAGATAAGCCATAGCCCGATAAATGAAGAAGGCTGTATAACAGCATAGACCCATGACCAGCTGAAAGAACGAAGCGATCTCTATTAAACCAATCTGGATTTTTCGGGTTATGATTCATATATTCAGTCCATAATTTGTACGCCATCGGCGCTGCACCCATGGGCATGCCTGGATGGCCGGAATTAGCCTTTTCAATTGCATCAATCGATAATGTACGAATCGTATTGATAGAAAGTGCATCTAATTTATCTAACATATCGTAAAACATCCCTTCCTGTAATGTACCTCTTTATATTATAGTGACCAGCATAATATCACAACTAAAAACACTATTTAAAACCCCGATATTACAATATTTTCTGGAAATTAAAGAAGTCCCCTATTTAGATTAAGCTAAATAGGAGAATACATACATGAATGCACTCCCTTTTTAATCCTTAAAGCTTAAAATGGGGTGTTTCATGATAATAGTCCAAGCATTAATGTAAGTTTCTTTTTTCTTTAATATTCTTTATCTTTTGAGGAGTGACGTCATTTCCTTCTGGATCAACGACTTTCACGTGCTCCAACGTATCGGACATGGACCGTCTGAATGTTTCTAAATACTCACTTCTTAATTGGGTTTGCTCTTTCGCCTCGACTTCCGTTAAACCTTCAGCCTTTGCCTTTTTAGAAAGTTCATTAATACGGGCTATTTTTTCTTTTGATAGCATAATTTCGCTCCTTCGTAATCTGCGGATATTGTCATGGTATTAAAAAAAAAGCGAAATTACAAGTTCTATGATTGACTTTCCTGTATATTTAGTTGATGTTCGAGAAAACGCCTGTTCACCGTAGCTTTGGATACATTGTATCCAAAGCCCCTTAAAGTGGCTGCGATTTCTGCAAATGTCAATCCATTGGCCCGGAGTTTAATAATCTCTTCAATGGGAATTTCCATACGTTCCCTTCCAGTAGAATTCCTTTGGTTCTGAAGATTGTTTTGAGGGCGGTAGCCTTTTTCAACGGCTCTTATCATCCCGCGTTTTATTTTTAGGTTATGTAATTTCCTTTGATATTCCTCTACAATACCGACTATCTGGATGACCATGGCATCCGAATCCGATAACTCTATTTCCCCATCGTGTGAGAGCGTATAAATTTTCACGTCTTCTTTAAGGATGACATGGAAAAGGGCTATTTTGGCATTCCCTCTTCCTAGTCTTGTTTCGTCCTGGATTAATAGAACTTCGGCTTCTTTGGCTTTAAATAGTTCGATCATGTCAAAAATGCCATCCCGGTTTAACTCATAACCACTTTCCTGCTCCTTTATTATGGAAACAACTTCCATATCCAACTTTTCGGCCAATTTGACTAATTCATCTTCCTGCCTTGCCAATGATGTCTCCTGTGACTCTTTTTCTGTGCTAACCCTACAATAGATTATTGCCTTCATAATACCCTACCTTCACTGCTTACTGCTGACTTGCCAAATTCTGAACAAGTTCTTCCCCTTTAACCGGTATGACAATGACTTGACCAGGTTTAATCGAATCTGCCCTGACTCCATTATGCTCTTCTATCCAACCAATGAATTCTTTTTTTGTCAAATCAGCTTCATCATATTTTTCGGCAATTCCCCATAGGGTGTCGCCTTCACCTACTTCTATAGAAAGGAAATCTTTTTTTTGATCATTGTCCAATGTACAAGAGAATAAAATTGAAAAGATGAATACTGATCCAGCTAACAGAATCGTATATACATAATTTTTGTATATTTTTTTCATAAATATCCCTCCAAAGCGAATGTTCGTTCGTATGTTATGTCAAAATTATAATACGAACGTTTGTTTCAGTCAACAACTAAATTCGAACTTATGTTTGTATAGAATTGGGGGCCATGCTATAATGGGGCAAAGAACATTGGAGAAGAGGTGCACATATGACTAAACTATCAAAACGGCAGCAAGATATCCTTGATTTCATTAAAGAAGAGGTCCGCCAAAAAGGGTATCCACCTTCCGTCCGGGAGATTGGCGAAGCAGTGGGACTTGCATCAAGTTCAACAGTACACGGACATTTATCCCGCCTGGAAAGTAAAGGTCTGATAAGACGTGACCCAACCAAGCCGAGGGCCATTGAAATACTAAACTTGGAGGAAGCGAATAATATCCCCAAAGCTAGTGTCGTGAACGTGCCGTTACTTGGTAAAGTAACCGCGGGCATGCCGATAACTGCAATTGAGAACATAGAAGAATACTTTCCGCTTCCCGAAAGCATGGTTCCACATGATGACCATGTTTTCATGCTAGAAATCATGGGTGAAAGTATGATTGAAGCAGGAATTCATGATGGAGATTATGTCATCGTGAAACAACAAAGCAGTGCCAATAATGGAGATATCGTCGTGGCCATGACGGAAGATGATGAAGCCACTGTAAAACGATTCTTTAAGGAACCGGATTACATAAGGCTTCAGCCTGAGAACTCAAATATGGAACCAATTATTTTAAGAGATGTTTCGATACTTGGAAAAGTAATAGGCTTATATAGACAAATACATTAAAAGCGCTAAACGCGCTTTTTTTTGTTTGTTTAATTTATGTCCGAAATTCTCTCATTATGCATTTGGAAGACTAGGTTTGAAATATTTTTTTAATAGAAGCGTGTTTTCATGGAGTATTAAAACATTATTCATTTATGGCGGTTGATAGGCAAAGTATCGCTTTCTGGATATATGTACTTTAGGAAAAATATGAAACCATAAAATTAATAAAGAGCGAGATAAAACCCCGCTCCCTGTAAATGTTCATTTCACTCTTAATCTTTGGTTCACTTTAATAAGGTTAAGATCGACCAATCCATTCCACTGTTGAATCTGCATTTGCGTAGAACCATATGCTTTTGCAAGCGCAGATACGGAATCCCCTTTTTTGACGATATGATAGACCTCTTCGATGCTTTCATCATATTTAGTTAAATCGCTTGTTTCGATTAGGTTCGCCAGTTTTTCTATATATTTCGGATCCGAGGCGTAACCCGCATCGAATATCGCTTTGAGTGCTTTTTTGTAATCTTGTTCTCCAATGACGGCTGTATACAAACTTCTATTCCATGAAGTTCCCTTTACATATAGATTGGCAAGATCTCTTAGACTTTCTTCCCATGTTGGGTATTTTCTGAATTTGTTCCATACTTGAACGGGTGCACCGTTGACGTATTCAATTGTTTGTATAATGACTGACTCGCCCTTAAAATCATCTTTTGTACCGAATATATTCTTTCCTTGATTTGCTAAAAAGCTTGTCCCATATCCACTCTCCAAACAAGCTTGTGCAATGATCGCAGAAGGCAAAATTTTAAATTCCTTTTGAATTTTCAGGGCATATGGAGCAATTTCCTTAATAAACGTTTCCTTGCTCATTAGAACCTCCATTATTAGGGCTCACTTTCTTAACTGGTTATCTTCATTCATATCATATTCTAAACCATGAAAAGGGTTACAAGCATGTCCAGCAAAAAAGGTACTGATATTTGGTTAATTGTCTTCACTATGATCAAAAAAGAGCAAGCATACACTGAGCGGCTTCACATTGAACTCTGAAAGTCTTCGAAACTTGTTGTATCAACTTTCATTGATCAATCGTTTATATTGCATTAATTAATATGGTATAAATCCTTTGTAAATGGTAAAAATTAATTGTGAAAACTTCTAAGGTGGTGACATTATGGACTTCCCAACTATCCATACAAACTTTTGGGATGCAGTGATAGCCATCCCTACCATCATGACACTTACTCAACTTATTAAGGTCATGTTTCCAATTCCTCCAAAATTCATCCCTGCCATCGCTTTGGTTCTAGGCTTATTCATTTCCATTTTCATCAGCCATCGACACCATTTAGTTGCAGGAATTTTCATGGGCTGGTTTTATGGCTATGCAAGCATAGGCAACTATGCTGCTCTCAAAACTAGTATTTTGTCTTATAGAGAATCTTATCAAAAGTAGGATTGAACTATACATGATAGCACACGCCTAGGGTCATCAATCTTGTTCTGCCAGGATACCAAACTAGCTTATATTCCCATCGAACAATCCAATATTCATTCCTTTATGGCAATTACGGCATAGCTTTTTACTTAGCTGAATCAACATAGCCCAAAGTAAAAGTAAATAAAACCAATTCACACCTTCACATTTCAACCTAAAAAAACCTCTCAATTAAGAGAGGGGATTTTTTGGTAAGTTCCACTACTTTTCAATATAGACCGAACGAATCAGCGTACGGGTTCTTTCAGGACCATTCACGCTTTTTTCCTTGACGTCAATTGTTACATTATAAACACCTGATTTAGGCACTTCTGGAAGGGTACCCGAAAAATTTTCGGTATCCATTTCCTGAATTGTGCTTTTTCCACTAATTTCTTTACCGCTTTCATCTATTAGATGAACCAGAAATGTTGTGCTGATTGGCCTTTTTTTATCATTCATCGGATTCTTAATGATAAATTTAGCATCTTTTTGCTTAACTTTTCCAGCCATACTTAATGTAATCGGATTCTTTTCGTTAAATTGTGCCGTGAAAAGGTATGCATCTTTTGGTGATTTAGTCTTCATTCGCACTCTCCAGTCACCAATTTCAAGTTTATTCCTATTAAATGTTTGTATGGTTGCACCATTAAAAAAGGAAGTTTGATTTTTTGCAGATTGAACTTTTAAGGAAGGTCTATACTTTTTATTAGATGGAGAAATCAATTCAACCTCGACATCATTTGTGGCAGTGTATATGGTTATATCACTTGGAGCTGCTTCATTTACATGGAAACTTTGTTCGTTCCAGACATTTTGTTGCAGGACATCTCCCAGGACGGTTTGCGAAAGAGCGGTTGTGATGACATCATCTTCAACGTTTTCTTTATAATTGACATTTAAACCAGGAATCCCAGCAATAGAAGTGCTTCTTAAATAGGGTTCAATCCTTGAAAATACAGCTGAACCTATTCGAATATTGTCGTGATCATAGTTGGGATCCGTAAATAAATGTGACGCGTAGGGTATTTTTGTACTCCATACATTCACTAAGCCATCATTTTCTCCATATGAAGATAAATATTGTCCACCCATTGATAAAGCGGAAAGAACCGGCCCTCTATTCATACCGGCCACGGTGAAATACATATTTTTCCGGGCGTTAACATGGTTATCCGTGACAGAACGAAACTCCGCCATTTTACCAACCTGTAAAGAATAAGTTCCTTCATCTTTTTGGCCCAATAGGGAACCAAGCCAGCCCGCATACCAGCTATATGCCAAATCAGCCAAGTTGGAACCGTGATGAGGGGAAGCTAAAGTGATGACCCTTCCAACATATTGGTGTGCTCCAAAGTGTACTAGAGCCGCTTGGGTGTCTGGCCCCCCCTTGCTGTGAGCTATAATATTTACTTTTTCGCCCCCGAAATGGTTACTGATTTCTGCAAGCATTTGAGCTAGCAGCCTTCCATTAGCATATTGGCTAACTGATCCATTTCCAGCAGAATCGTAAAGCTGAACAAAAACCGTTTGATAGCCCGCTTCATATGCCTTAGTATACATATCATTGACACCGTGATAGTCCGTTTCACCGTACCAGCTGGCTGAATTGCCATTTTTACCTTGGACAAATACGATCGGTGGTTTATTTGTGTCAAGGTTGGGAGGGGTACTTCCCAGAAACCAATCCCCTGGGTTGAAAGTTTCGGATGGCGGCTTCAATTTTCCCGCTGAGGAAAAGTTCGGCTTTGCCATAATTAATATGGTTAGTATGAGGACAAGAAAAACGACATAATTGATTATATTCCTTTTCAATTGTTATTCTCCTCCCATGTTATTTTTCGAATTCACCTATTATCAATGCCCTCCTTTACGGGTCTCCTATATCATTCATTAGTTTATATTTGTACTTTTTCCTGCCATTACCTGCTAACTTCATAAAAGATGGGAAAAAAAAACTAGAAGAAAATTATAAATATAGAGATAAAGTATGAAGATGTTAAAAAGAGTGCGCCTTGTAAAAAATTCGGGTTAGTTTGATGCCTACATGAGTTTATCTGGTTCACATCACTTCCTGAACGATTGGCTTCAGAAGAACTTATGAAGGATATGTTAATAGCGATTGCTAGTAAACACGAAGAAAAAAAGAAAACAAGCCCTTCTCCTTCAAAGGATAGAGGGCTTGACTTTCTTATGAACAACATTATTAATTTTTCCGTCGAATATGCCACTGTCCAATTGCCCCTAATCATGTTGTTTTTAAATCCGTCCTTTGTAAGAAATAAATCACAGCAATTGGCTGTATTAATAGAATTCCAGTATCAAACGGCTATTTTATACAAATGATCGATACATTTCACTTAAACAGCTCTCATGATACTCCATCAAAATGTTTCCCCCTGTGGGTGAGTCCATAACAATTGGGTCCGCCATCAAGTACATTTCCATAAAAACACTACCAGCATGCCGATTCGGAGTTTGGATTATTAACTCCGTTAAGCACTTACCCCTCCCCCATCATACCTGTATTTCACCCTGAGAACTGGATAATTGACTTCAGTGATAAGCTCATCCTTTCGATTGTACAGTTTGAATATACCGTTGTGTAGGATAATATCCTCAATGATTTCTCCACGAATTTCCTTTCCAATCGCAAAGGTGCTAACAGCAACTCCTACTGCAACTTCAATAGACCTAATTTCTCTTTCCACTTTTCTCACCTTCTTTCCATTCTCACTCGAATCATCATAACCATGAACTTTGTCCCTTGGCAGGTTAGGATTACTATTGATTAGATTTTTCATTCCAGGAATGGCTTCTCTAGTATAGACACACAATATCGATTGAACTTTCAACTACATTTGAAGTGTAGATGAGGGTCAAAAAAAATGATATCGTCGATGGAGAATCCTACACATTCAGCGAACATATACGCCTTATCGATTCGCAGAGGAATCTTATATTGCTCATAGTCAATGTAGGTCCTCTTGGCCATTTTTAGCACTTTAGCCATTTCCTCTTGGGTTAACCCTTTATACTTCCTCGCTTGTTTAAGTGTAAACTTAACGTTTGTCATACCTTGTCACCACCTATCTAAAAAAATGATATCACACTTGAAGTATAGTTACCAACGATTTTTTGTAAAATTCACGCACTTTAAGTTTACTCACTTTCACTCATAGTGTATATTCAAGTTAGAGGTGAAGAAATATGCACATTGGTGAAAGGATTAAAATGTTAAGAAAAGAAAGAAAAATGACACAAGAAGATTTGGCAAACATATTAAAAGTGGCCCCAACGGCAGTATCAGCATGGGAATCCGGACGGAATAAACCTTTAATGGATAAATTGAGCATGATATCCACATGCTTCGAAATCCCGCTATCCCACCTCATTGAAGGAGCACCTATCATTAGAAATGATCCTGCAATGGAATTTTTAAATGAAAAGAATGTCAGATTAATTGGTGTCTATGGAAATATACCTGCCGGAGAGCCTAACTTTACCAACGAATATATAGAAGCGTATATGCCGACGTTAAATTCCATGCTAAAATCGAACAAGGAATATTTTTTCCTTAGAGTAAAAGGCAACAGCATGAACAAAGAATTCAGTGACGGTTCATTGATCCTCGTTGAAAAAACAACCTACGTCGACAGCGGAAAAATTGGTGTGGTCTTAGTAAATGGTCACGATGGTACAGTCAAAAAAGTGATTATCAATGAAGAAAACATCACACTCATCCCCTGCAGCACGGATCCTTTTTATGAAGAAAAAACCTATCATATCAAAAATGATAGAGTCCGAATTTTAGGAAAAGTGGTACAGGCCATTAAAATATACGATTAATACCCAACTCTAGGGTTTCATTTGCAAATTAGTGACAAGCTAAAATACATAGATTAATTCAATTCGTTAAGTCAAACATTTATCCACTTATACATATTAGGTACAAGCCATTTTGGTTTGTGCTTTTTAATATTATTTTTTATGAGTGAATGCATTCGGCAACTAACTTCGCCCAGGACGCTTTTTTCAATCTCCTTGCTTTTTATGCAGACTAAACCATTTTGTCAACCCAGCCAAGGTGCTCCTTTATTTTTCCCAGTAAATGTTCAACCTCATAAGAAAAACCTTCTGTATTTGCCTTCAGTGCAAATTTATGATTTGTGAAGAGGCTGTGCCATCGCTGTCTTTCAATCTTTAATTTCCCCGTTTATCAGTTTTAGAATTGCTTTTTTATAATTCCAAAAAAAACAGTTAAGGTTAAAAATATATTCAATATTTTCACAAAGGCTTCCGCCATTATTGAAAGAATGGCGGAAACGGGAAAAGTCCCTCTCTTTTTAGAGAAGGACTATCTGCGTGATGTGCTTTCTGGAAGCTATAAATAATTTAACCAGTCAACTATAAATTATTCATTTCACCCGCAATTTCTGCTCTACGGTAATGGTGAACTGGCTGTCAAGATCGTTCCAATCCTTAATTTGCTGAACTGTACTGCCATATGCCCCGCTTAAGGAGTATACAGTGTCCCCACTAACGACAGTATGGTATACCGCTGTAATTTTCTTGGTAAGATTGAAGCATTTAACTATACCGTTTACATGTCCGCGAGCCAGTGTTTCAATAAAGGATGCCATTTTTAATTTGGCTGCGTCATTGACATTATCGATAAATCCATTTTCAGTCAGGAGTGCGGGCATGTCCGTTTCACGGAGCACATGTAAATCGCCTGTTTTTTGTCCCCTGTCTTGGAAGCTGATAAGCTTCATGACCTCTGAATGAATATGATCTTGATACGTTTTCGTTATCTGGTTGGTTGACGTATAAACGTAATCCTCATACCCAGTGCCTCCGCCAGCATTAATGTGGATGGAGAGGTAGAAGTCAGCTCCCCAAGCGTTCGCTTGATTCGTCCGATCGTCTAAAGAGGGGTACGTATCTTGGGGCCTGCTCATTTTTACAGAAACGTTATTATATTCTATTAATAATATGTCTTTGATTCTAGTTGCAATAGATAAAGTTAAATCCTTTTCTCTCAATCCATTACCCACTGATCCTGAATCCGTACCGCCGTGGCCGGGATCAATAAATATTTTTACCATTTCACTCACCTCTATTAATCTTATGTTGCACATTAACAAATGCCTGTACACATAACTACCGGATTAAAGAAAATTTCATAATAATATTAGATTCGGTTTCCTCACTAGGTCTACGGTTAACATGAAATGCGTTCTTCCTTTTCCCTAAAAAAAAACACCTCTCCTGGTGTTTCAGTCTGTAGACAATTTGAACGTTGATTGGAATGTAGGGAACTCGCTTTCCGCGGGCGGTCCGCCCTCTGCTTGCGCCTGCGGGGTCTCCCATAGACGCGCTTTTCCCGCAGGAGTCTCACACACCCGTTCCAATCAACTTTATTATAAAATTTAGATAAAATCTCTTTTGCCTTCAGTCTTTTTTGTTTTAAAATGGCAGGATTAAAACATTCCCTACAATGCACGAGACTCTTTTTGACTTCTTGAAAAAGCTATCTTCTATTATTTTACTTTGGTAAAATTGAACTATAACTTAAATCAAATAGAGGTTCCATAATATATGGAATTCACTAACCAGGTTCTTTTAAGGATGCTGATACATGGAAACAAATGAAATTAAGGATTTGGATAATGTTATGACCGAGATTTAATCCCGTGAAATGGACCTTTATTCAAATTTATAAAAAAGGATAACGACTTCATTCATACTTTCGTTGAAGGGGATTTCATTACAAAATCAATCACTCCAACTTCTATGGTTATTTGGAAAAAAATCATCTGACTTTTTACCAATAGAACAAGCAACACAAAAACAAAGATTTTATAAAATGGCATGGTGTGGGGAAACGGTGAATTAAATGAAGGGGAAGTCGATGATAACCATTTTGTTGCACCATAGAATCCTTTGATGGTTGATGTGAGGTTATCGGATCGGCAATCGATATCACCGAAAAAAAGAAGTGAAAGCAGAATTCGAGAATTGAAAAAATTAGCGGCTGCAGGTGAATTGGTGCTGGAATAGCCCATGAAATCCGAATCCTTTGACTTCCTTAACCAAATCATCAGTGAGCGGATACATGATGCAAGCATCCTAGAATATCTTGGGATCATAGTGGTGGAACTGGATAGGATTAATAACATCGTTAATGAATTTATATTTATAGCAAAACCTGATGAAACTATTAAAATCAGTAGAAACAATATTTACTCCAACATATCGAATATCATTAAATTCATGGAACCACAGTGAAATTTAAGGCATCCGGATTATTTTTGAATCCAAACAACCTCCCTTAAGGCAGTATGTGATCAAAACCTAATGAAACAGGTGTTGATTAACCTTATACAAAACTCTTTTGAAGCAACTGATGAAGACAGTGATGATATAAAAATACTTTTTAAACGTTACAGGAGAAAAATTGATGAATGTTTTAAACGAATGTAAAACTGTCCTTTATTCCCATTGGCTATCTTTCCACTCATTTAAGCTGCTTAATAATCTATATTAGAATGATTTTGGGCCAACAGCAGCTGAAAATTCCTTTTCGCAATTGCATCCTGCACAATATGGATTCTTCTTTCCCTATTGTGCTATTTTTTCTCTTTTTATTGTGGGTACTTCTTAAAAGATGAAAAAGGCTGTTTTCACATACTATGTTGCTATTTACCAGGTAGTGAGTTGTGGTTGATTCCCCCTTCAGATGCTCGCTTTCCGCGGGGCGGGCGGTGAGCCTCCTCGGCGTAAACGCCTGTGGGGTCTCACCTGTCCCGCTGCTCCCGCAGGAGTCTCGCACTTCCGCTCCAATCAACCTTAAATAGTTTCGTTTTAAAAACAACAATCTTTACGAAAAGAGCCATGAAAAAAAGTGTTTGAACGCTAATATTGATATCCCATCTATAATGTGAACTTAAACGCCTGAACATTGACCGGGATTTTAAAAGGAGAAGACGTATGAAAAATGAATATGGTAAGTTTGAACAATTGGTTCAAAAGTTGGATCCAGGCATCAAACTCATTCGCGCATGGGAATTAAAAGGCGGAATTTCTGCTCAAGTGACAGGACTTGAAATGTTACAATCTACAGGGAGGATCATAAGGATGATCCTTCGTCAGCATGGTGATAATGACTTGAAACGGAATCCGAATATTGCGGCAGATGAACACAGGCTTTTAGGGATATTGAAGGCTGCAGGTTTGCCTGTACCGAAGCCTTATTACATCGAGCAATCCTGTGAGGTTTTTTCCAGGCCATGTATACTTATCGAGTTTATTGAGGGCAAGCCAGATTTTACCCCCTCAAATCTTAATGATCATATCTTACAATTGGCAATCAATCTAGCAAAAATCCATCATGTTGATTGTGCGAAGCTACCTTTATCTTTCCTCCCTAAACTAGAAAATTCATATGGAGAAATGTTAGATAGTAAAGATGGGGCAATCCTGGACGAAACCTTAAATCTGAGCTTGATCAGAGATTTGTTAAAATCATACATGCCATTACGCCCAACGAATAAAGAAGTGATCCTTCACGGTGATTATTGGCCAGGAAATATATTATGGAAAGAAGATAAACTAGTTTCTATAATTGATTGGGAAGACTCAGGCTTAGGGGACCCTTTGGCTGACCTTGCCAATAGTCAACTCGAGATTTTATTTCATTTTGGAATGGATGCAATGAGTGACTTTACCATTCAATATAAATCCATGATGCCGGAGTTGAATTTTACAAACTTACCCTTCTGGCAATTATTTGCCGCATTACGGTTATCTGATTTTCCTGAATGGGGCTTGGAAAAAAGCAAGGAAAATAGCTGGAAGAAAAGACACAAGTCATTTGTTCGTCAAGCAATTAACCAAATTCGTTTAAATTAATGTATCTTCAATTTTTTTAAAAGGAGTGACAGATCTGATATGCCTATGAACTTTTGATAAAGGCATTTATACCAGTCCCTTTATCAACTTTTTTCATAAACTAACAATGAATTCCAAAAAAATCCAGGAGGTGTTTAAATGTATAATAAGCCCTGGGGGCATCCGAAAGGCGGTCAATGTCCACTACAATATTGCCCACCTCACAGAATCCCTACTCAGTATAATCCACCTCAAATCTCGCCGACAAAGCAATATGTTAAAACTAATGTCATTAACACTGTGATTCCGGTTTTTCACCCGACACATACAACTACCGTGAATAAACATTTCACCACATATATACCGCATACCCGAAGTATCGTGAAAGAGTGTTATACCCAAAGCTTTGTTTGCGGAGTTCCTCAATCCCCCTGTTTTTCGAGGAGAATGCTAAGATATTAATTTAAAAAACCCCGATTCGGGGTTTTTATTAATTCCTTCCATCAACCTTTGAAATTTGACATTCAAAGGATTTACAACTGTCTAAATGCAAACTCCCTATATTTTTTAAAGTGTTGTTTCTTATAAAACTCTTTTGCATCAGTGTTTTCAAACCAATAATCCAGTTCAATTAAATCTATATCATTCTTTTTCGCAATTTCATATATCTCATTCATTAGTTGCTTACCGTAGCCCTTTTGGGTTTGACTTTCAGCGATACTAAGCTGATGCACATATACTGATTTATATTCATTTTTAAAAGCACTTTCTGGATAGGTTTTAATTTCAATCCATGCGTAACCGATCGGTTCTTCATGTTCTTTTAAAAGAAGAAAAACAAAACTTTTATTTTCAACCAAACTTTTGAAAGTTTCTTTCATTGCACTATAATTATATTCCTTAAAATACTTAGGATATAGTTTCGCATGCAGGCTGTGGACATTTTGATTTAATTTTGCAATTACTTCATAATCCCGGGTTTGACTTACATACATAATAATCCCCCTGTATATACAATGAAACATTCATTATTTAATATAAATTCCATGAAAGAAGTTCACCCTATCATAAGCATTTAATGAACTTAATTCGGCAAAATCCCTAAAAGTTCCTGTTTGACTTTCTTATATTGCGAGCCTTGCAAAAGGAAAGATCAGCCCAGTAGCATTCGTTTTAAAGAAAAGTCTCGCAGGCAATGCGTACAAACCGATTCTCTTAATCTTACTGATATACGAGATGGCCCATCATAGGATAAGCCTAATATTGTGGAACATGATAGGATATATCCTGAAACGGTAAGGATTATTAGACTGGATATAGGTGGTTTTAGTTTAATTATGGGGCCTTTGGATGTTAAGATGCTTGGTGAAGAAATAATGAAAATATTGGAGGAGTTCATCTTGAATCCATATGCATATTTGGCAATAGCCATCATAAGTGAAGTGTTTGGCAGCTCGATGTTAAAAGTATCAAACGGATTCAAAAAGTTATTCCCTTCAATTGGTGTTGTAATTGGAATGGGTTTGGCTTTTTATTGCCTGTCTTTATCTCTTAAAACAATTCCACTTGGAACGGCTTATGCTATATGGTCCGGAATAGGTACTGCTTTAACTGCATTAGTGGGAGTTATCGTTTATAAAGAAAGCTTTAACCTGAAAAAAATTTTAGGTTTAGCCCTAATCATTGGCGGAGTGGTTGTTTTGAAACTCTCCAGTGGCGACGCTCATTAATATTTTGAGAAACGGAGGTAATTATATGAAAGGATACATAGCTTTAGGAATATCAATCATAAGTGAAATATTTGGCACAACCATGCTTAAGTTATCTGAAGGATTCACTCATTTATTCGCTTCATTTGGGGTCATTATTGGATTCGGAATCGCATTTTATAGCTTATCCATATGTCTTAAAACAATTCCGTTAAGCTTGGCATATGCCATTTGGGCAGGAATTGGCACAGCTTTAACTGCATTAATAGGCGTACTATTATGGAGTGAGCCATTTAGCATCACTACATTAGGAGGCTTAGTATTAATCATTGGTGGAGTGGTTTTACTAAATGCTTCCCATACTCCCAAACAAGCAGAAGGATCGTCAAACTAATGGTTTGCGATTCCTCCTATGTCTATAAGAAAAACACGATACCCTGAACTGCATTAGAAAAGGCCGCCTGCGCGACCTTCTCTTTTGAATGGAGCTGAGTTTCATGAATCAGTCCTTCATTTGAATTTAATTTTTACAGACTTTTTTTCATAATAACCTATTTGTTTTTTCATTTCCTCCTTAGCTTGCCAGCATATTTCTCAGGGTTTCACCAAGTCCGTCGAGCAAAGTCCGTGAACTTGAATTTATCGGGTCTATGCCTGGATTCGCTATACTGAAACAAGCTTCCATCAATTAAATGAACCGTACTTTTCACCACTGCCACCATATCGTAGTCTTCTATGTCCAATAATTGTTTATCTTCTTCACTGCATGGCTCCACAGTAATTTCCTTATTGGAAAAACCAATCTGGAGCCCGAGTTCCTTTTCGATATATCCATAGATCGAATCCTCACAAATTTCCTTTGTCAGATTAGTTACGAACCCACTATTGAAATAGTCTTTGTCCAGAATGATTTTATTTCCATTGATTTGCCGAACCCGGAACACTTTCCACACTTCCTCACCTTCAGTTAAGTTAAGAAGCTTGATCATGCTTGTGTCCGGGGACTCAAGCTCCATGGTATGGATGATCGTTTTGGAATGCAGATTCAACTTTTCCACCATTTCTTTATAGGAAATCAAGCCTGCTACAGGAAAATTAAATTTGCTGAAATCCAATACAAAGGAACCCTTGCCTTTGATTTTATGGATATACCCATTTTGTTCAAGCAATTGCAAGGACTTTCTTACAGTATCCCTGGAGATGTCATACTCTTCCATGAAGCTGCTTTCGGAAGGAAGCTTTGAATTTGTCGGAAAGGTTCCTCCTTCAATTTTTGAAACGATATCACCATATAGTGATAGGTATTTGCTGTTCATTTCATCACCACAATATATTTTTGTTAGTCTGCTACTCGTCCTTTTTCAACAAATAGACAACCGATTCATAGGGACGAAGGATAATGTCATCTGCAAAGTCTTTCGAATCGATATAGTTCGAGAGTAGGAGCTCTGACTTGAATCCGGATAGGTCTGCATCTTTTGGAATTTCGAAGGACACTTCTTTTGCATAAAAGTTATTGATGACCAAAAGTTTCTCATCTTCATGACTGCGTACATAGGCGAACAATTGATCGTGATCGCCAAGAATTTCCTGATAGTCCCCATATGCAATGATATCATGTTTCTTTCGTAAAAATATAAGTTTTTGGTAATGATAAAAAATGGAATCCTTATCCATCAGTGCATGTTCAGCATTGATGAACTTTCCATTATCAGGCACTGAAATCCATGGAGTCCCTTTTGTAAACCCTGCATGCTCCGTATTTTCCCACTGCATGGGAGTTCGCGAGTTATCGCGGGATTTAGCTTGAAGGATTTCGATTATTTCCTGCTCATCTTTGCCTTCCTCTTTTAAAATATTGTAATAATTAATTGACTCCACGTCCCGATATTGTTCAATATCATTGAATTTCGGGTTGGTCATCCCTATTTCCTCGCCTTGATAAATATAAGGGGTCCCCCTAAGCATGTGAATGGATGTTGCTAGCATCTTGGCAGATTCCTTTTGATACTCTTGATCATCCCCAAACCTGGACACGATCCTCGGCTGGTCATGGTTGCACCAGAACAGAGCATTCCACCCATTCCCTTCTTGCATCCCATATTGCCAGTTGCTTAGGATATCCTTTAACTTCCTGAAGTCAAAATCTGCAATGGACCACTTTTCCCCATCCTTGTAATCCACCTTTAGATGATGGAAATTGAATACCATGGATAGCTCCTTTTCATCTGGTGATGAATATTTGACGCAATGATCAATGGTCGTCGATGACATTTCCCCAACTGTCATCACCTCTTCATCCTTCCCAAAAGTTTCTTCATTCATCTCTTTAAGGAATTGATGAATTTTGGGACCATCTGTATAAAAGCAACGTCCATCCCCTTCTTTGTCATTTTCAAAGGAATCAGGTTTCGAAATGAGATTGATGACATCCAATCGGAATCCTTTAACACCTTTATCCAGCCAGAAGTTAACTACATTGAAGATTTCTCGCCTTACTCTGGGATTTTCCCAGTTAAGGTCAGCTTGTGTCCGATCGAACAAATGAAGGTAGTATTCATCATGTTCCGCTAGATATTCCCATGCGGAGCCGCCGAATTTTGAAATCCAATTGGTTGGGGGCTCTCCATCTTTCGATTTCTTGAAAATATAATAGTCCTTATATTCTTTCTCTCCTGCCAATGCCTTTTGGAACCATTCATGCTCTATTGATGTATGGTTGAATACCATATCCAGCATGATCTGGATATCCCGCGAATTAGCTTCCTTCACCAATCTCTCGAAATCATCCATTGTCCCAAATGCAGGATCAATGGATGTGTAATCCGCTACATCATATCCATTATCATTTTGAGGTGAACGATAAAAGGGGGTCAGCCAAATATAATCCACTCCCAGTATGTTCAAATAATCAAGTTTTTCAATAACACCATTTATGTCACCGATGCCGTCACCATTCGAGTCCTTAAAAGACTTCGGATAAATTTGATATATGATGCTTTTTTTAAAATCATTCATTGTAATTCCTCCTCTGCTGTCCCGGGTGTATCATTTATCAGTATGATAAAAAAGAGGGAGAATGCTCTCCCTCCGCATTATCAAGCATTTAATTTCGTTGTTTTCGTTCTTGTTTTCAAGTTCATTTGAGGACGTTTGGAGAATGCTATAGTCAAAATGAATGGCACAACGAAAGCGACCAACATCGCGAGTGCAAACATTCCCATATACTGTGGCTGGATGGAAAGGATACCTGGGATCCCTCCAACACCGATAGAGTTTGCCATTACTCCCGATCCGACTGAAACGATGCCTGCGAAAAGTGAACCGATCATACCGGCTAAGAACGGAAAGCCGTATTTAAGGTTAATGCCGAACATGGCTGGCTCGGTTACACCGAGATAACATGAGATCGTGGCGGGAATGGAAACTTGTCTTTCCTCCTGATCCTTTCTGTTGATGTAAATCATCGCAAGAACTGCTGTACCTTGTGCAATATTGGATAAAGCGATCATTGGCCATAGATTCGTTCCGCCCAGTTCACTCATAAGCTGCAGATCGATAGCGTTCGTCATGTGATGCAGGCCTGTGATGACAAGCGGAGCATATGCAAAGCCGAAAACGGCAGCAAATAGCCAGCCAACTGATGAATTCAATCCGGAATATACAACCGTAGAAATGACTGAACCGATTTTCCAACCTAAAGGCCCCAAAATGGTGTGGGCAATGATCACAGTTGGAAGTAAAGCAAAAAATGGAACGACGATCATGGAAATGGAATTGTGCACTTTATCTCTCAAGTACCGTTCTAAATACGCCAAAACGAACCCTGCAAGTATAGCTGGAATGACTTGGGCCTGGTAGCCGATCATATCGACTTGCGCAAAACCGAAATCCCAAAAAGGTATGTCACTTGCCTTCGTTCCTGCCACTGCATATGCATTAAGTAGTTGTGGGGAAACCAAGGTCAGACCAAGGACGATGCCGAGAATTTGAGTTGTGCCCATTTTCTTCGAGATGGACCATGTAATCCCAACAGGAAGGAAATGAAAAATAGCTTCACCTATAAGCCAAAGGAAGGCGTGGACCCCTGACCAAAATTGTGAAATATCCACAAGTGTCTTTGTGCTATCATCGAACATTTTTATATCCCCGATGATATTGCGGAATCCAAGAATAAGGCCGCCAACGACAATGGCAGGAATCAGCGGGGTGAAAATATCCGCAAGATGGGAAATCATCCGCTGCAGCCAGCTCATATTCTGTTTAGCTGCCGTTTTCACATCTTCTTTTGACGCTTCCTGCAGTCCAGCTATGGAAACGAATTCATTATAAAAGGATGATACTTCATTCCCGATTATGACCTGGAACTGGCCAGCTTGTGTAAAGGTTCCCTTCACAAGTTTAATCGATTCAATATTCGTTACGTCCGCCTTGGCGGGGACTTTCAAAGCAAAACGCATTCTTGTCGCACAATGCGTAACTGTCGCAATATTTTCTTTCCCTCCGACATGTTGAAGCAAATCCATTGCTGGTTCTGTGTATTTACCCATTTCACTACTTCCTTTCCCTAGAAAGCAAAATATAGTTTATTTTACAACCTATACGTATAGGTTTTGTATACGCTTTCATATTATCCTGTACGTACAGGTTCTGTCAAGAATTTTTTCCTCACTTTAAAAGGATTGATTTTCATTTACTTTCATTAACGATTTAACGAAGTGTATTAAAATCGGAGAAAAATGAATAATCTGTACTTATTTATATTTAAATAATAAAAAGAGGAGCTAGGATGCTCCTCTCAGACCTATAGACCAGTTTTTTTTAGGTTTTTAAAATTTGACCTTTGCGTGGAACGTAAGGCACTCGCGGTCCGTCCCCCAGTGCTCTTTGCCCTGCGGTGTCTCCCTCTGACGCACCTTTCCCGCAGGAGTCTCGCACTCGTTCCAATCAACTTTGTTTTAACAGTTAGATGGAACTCCTTTGATCTGACCCAATAAAGTTAGACATATTATTTAATAGCATATAAAATTCCGGAAAGGACATATGTCCCGCTGTTCGACTCCAGGTTCATCGTTGGAATGGAAGATTTTTTGGGGGAAATAACAAAAAATTCTCTGCCAAGACCAATCTTTAACAAGCAAAGGCCACTAATCAATTAGTGGCCTCGCTTGTTTACCATTAACTTGAATAATTAAAGACAAAATAAGTCTAATTCCTAGCAATCATTTTCGGAGAATTTAGCCGGCTAAAAATTAAGTGGTACCTTTTTATTTGTTATACTTATAAAAAGTTTCAATGACTGCCCTGGTTAATATCTCAATACCAGTGAAAATGGCTTCCTGATTGAATACCATGTTGGGATGGTGCAACCCTGGCTCTAAATTGCAGCCAACACCCAGCATCGTGGCTTTAATTGCAGGTCTTTCCTTTGTATAAAAATGAAAATCCTCACCGCCGGGAGTGATGATGGGCTTAACGAGCCCTTTAGCCCCCAAGGTTTTTTCTATTGCCTTCCCCATCAATCGTTCCGCTTCTTGATCAATGGATGCTGCATAAACTCTTTCTTTGTGCTTGAAGGTAATTTGACATTGATGGAAGATGGACATTTTCTTCAAAACATCGTCCACCTTCTCGATCAATTCGTCCATCGCTTCATTCGTTTGGGCGCGTAAGTCAAGACTGAACTTGGAGGACCCAGGTATAATATTTGCATTTTCCCCTCCTGCGGAAACCTGTGTCATTTTGACTGAATAAGATAATTGCGGGTTTAGCCGTATTCCTTTAAGCTGTTCAACGATGGCACTGATCACTTCAATGGCGTTTAAAGTCAAATGAGGCCTGGCACCATGTCCATCAAATCCGTGAATCTCACCAAACACTGTATCGGCTGACCCGTGAATGATGCCTGAAGCAGCTTGTCCATGCTTAATCTCATGAATAGGGCGCAAATGAAGACCAAAGAGAAAGTCAACATCATCCAATACCTGTTTTTCAATCATCTTTAAAGCACCCTCACCAACTTCTTCGGCAGGCTGAAAAATAAACTTTAACGTACCTGGAAGAATTGCCTTCATTTTTCTTAATAACAACAACACACCCAATACAATCGTCATGTGAGCATCATGCCCACATGAGTGGTTGGCACGTATTGTCCCATCCACCTCCTGAAGGAGAGCATCCATATCAGCCCTCAATCCGACCGTTAACTTATTTCGCCCTTCCTCTGGATACCATGTCCCCACGATTCCAGGGATATCCACAAAACTGGTCACTTTAAGATCGTTTTGTTTGAGGACCCTTGAAATATAAGATGTAGTCTCATATTCATTCCAGCTCACTTCAGGATTCTCATGAAGATGGTGGAAAATCTCCAAAACTTGAGGTTTTATTTCATTCAATAATTCCTTCATCAAACCACTCCTTTCTCTCAGGAAATACCAAGGGCCACTGCAACCATGAGTGCAATGCAAGCAATCAAAGTCCACCCGAGAACTAATTTCCAAATGAATTTAACCCATCGCTCATAGGGAATCCCAGCGATGGCCAAATATCCCATCAACGCTGATGACGTTGGAATGATGGAATTCGTAACCGAATCCCCATATTGGAAGGCAAGAACGGCAAGCTGTCTTTCCAAACCCAATATATCCGTAATGGGAACCATGATCGGCATTGTTGCGGCAGCCTGTCCGCTACCCGAAGAAATGAATAAATTCAGGATTGCTTGAGTGAAGAACATGCCTACCACATTCAACGTTTGCGGTAAGTGGCTTATCCCGGACGCCGCCATGAAGACCAATGAATCTATGATTTTCCCTTCTTCCAGCACTACTGTTATAGCCCTTGCAAAACCGACGATCAATGCCCCAAATGTTACTGCTTTGGCCCCATCGATAAATGAATCGAAAATTTTCCCAAGCTGAAGCCCCCCTACAAGCCCGCTAACGATGCCCATAATCAAAAAAGAAGCGGTAAGCTCGGTTAAAAACCAATCCCATTTGAACACACCATAAATGTTAAAAGCCAGCCCAAAGGTCATCGCTATGAAGACCAGCTTGTGTCGGCCCGTCAATTCGGGGAAATCGACCAAACCAGCCGTTTGTTTTTCTTTTAGTTCAATATCATAGATTACACTATTTTCAGGATTTCGCTTAACCTTATTCGCATACCGGCTAACATACCAAATGGCAAATGACAGTACAAAAATATAAATAACGAATCGAAAACCGATTCCAGAGAATAAAGGTACTTCAGCCAGTGATTGCGCCACCCCTACCGTAAATGGATTGAGCATGCCCCCGAAAAACCCACTGGCTGCACCAAGTGTAATCATGGCCGTTCCAGTAACTGCATCAAAGCCCATTGCCCTTGCTATAGCGATACCGATCGGTACAAAGATAATGGTCTCTTCTGCCATCCCCATGCTAAAACCGCCAATGGAAAAAAGCAGCATACTCAAAGGAATTAAAAGCTTTTCCCTCCCCGCAAGAGATCGGACCCCTTTGTATACCCCTGCTTCAATGGCCCCGGTAGTTCGTATGATTGCGAATACACCACTTACAAGAAAAATATAAAAAATAATTTGGGCTCCCTTTTCCAATCCCAATGGAATGGAGGTGAAAAGGTCAAAAAAGCTAACAGGGTCTTGTTCAATAGCATGATAGCTTCCATCAACTACAAGCATTCTCCCCGATTCTTCATCCTTAACCCGGTCGAATTCACCGGCCGGAATCACATATGAAGCAAGTCCTGCCAAGATGATTATGATGAAGATAAGTGTGTATGTATGCGGTACTTTTAACCAAGCTTTTTTCTTGACCGGCACAATATTTTTTTCGGTTTCCATCCATTCACCTCATCCTGTAAATCTTATAATTAAACCAGCTCTTTTTTTATGGTTAATTGCTCAAGAACCTCCTCGTTAATTACGATTCCAAGCCCAGGTTCCCTTGTAAGATGGACATACGGTATTTCATAATCAAGATTCCCAATATCGAGACTGAATAGCAGCGGACCAGTCAATTCAGTGCTGGTAATGTTTTTTCGTGAAATGGCTGTATGGTACCCTGCTGCAGACCCGATCGAGGATTCTACCATTGATCCGATTTGGCAGCTGATTCCTGCGACCTCTGCTGTCTTTGCCAATTGGATAGCCTGATAGATTCCGCCGCATTTCATTAGTTTAATATTGATTTTATCTACAGCTTTCTTTTTAATGATTTCCTGCAGATGGGTTCCGTTATGGATGCTTTCATCTGCCATTAGTGGTATCGTCGTTTTTTCCTTAAGCTCAGCAAGACCGTCAATATCCCCCATTCTAATCGGCTGTTCCAACCATGAAAGGTTAAATGGTTCCAGAGCCTTCACTGCCTGAAGTGCATTGGCATAGGTGCCCCATCCTTGATTCGCATCAACCCGAATTGGAACCTTCTTCCCGACTTTTTGTCGAACTGCAGCAATCCGATCTACATCTGATTCAATATCCCAGCCAACCTTAAGCTTTAAAGAACTATAACCTTGGTCGACAGCTTCCTGTGCTTTTTCAGCCATCATGCCCGGTTCGTCTATACTTAAAACCTTAGCGAAAGAGAGGGATTCATGGAACTTCCCACCTAATAAATCATAAATCGGCAATTTGGTGTATTTCCCCATCAGGTCATAGCAAGCTATATCAATGGCCGCTTTTGCCGAGGGATTTCCGCTGATGGCGGAATTCATGATATCGTGAATCATTTCCATATTAAATGGGTTTTCCTGCTTTACAGCAGGTAACAGGACATGCTTTAGTACTTCGAATGTCGAATAAAACGATTCCCCAGTTACATGTTCATCAGGCACTGCCTCCCCATATCCCACCAGCCCGTTATCGGCTATTAATTTTACGATAACAGAGGGCATATGCTTGTATGTTTCATAGGAAATGACAAATGGCTCTTTTAATGGCAAATGTGTGGCATGAATTTCACAACGTTCAATAAGCAAAATAAACCTCCCCTTTCACTGTCGCTATATGTCGTTAATAAAAACAATATATACCAATCTCCTTTTCCTGTAAAGTCTGAAAATTTAATTTTCGGTAAGTTTCTTGAATTTCTCCGCTGGTACATATAAGTTCCGAGGTCTTCCTTGCCCATATGGATGTTCCTCTCCAATTTTGCTGAGACAGCCGCCTTCAGTAAGTCTTTTAACGAATCTTTCTGCCGATCGTCTGGTACAACTCATGTATTCCTCTAGCTCTGCTGCTGAAAAAGCCCGAAAATGATTTATCGAAATAAACCGATGAATCAATTTTATATTTTTCGCACTCATTTTTAGTTCCCTGGCCAGTATTTGAATGGTTTCATCTTCATTTTTCAATTCCACTTGGTGATTCCCTTCAAATAATGGTCCCTGAAGTTTTTGATCTTCATCCACCAAGCATGCTACCGTTTTTCTTTTTAGGAATTTATCGGTAAAAAATAATGCTTGTGCCGAATGTTTTTCCGCCTCTTGAATCGTATATCCATATCCAATGCCAATTTGGAAGAAGGTTTTAAATTCTTGTTCCATTTGTCCGATGATTTCATCATAAATATCTGATTCAAACGCCTGCAATGCTCCGCGTGTAGTATAAATCAAATGTGGATTAAAGTATTCAAGAGAAACGCGAGCCTGTAATCTCTTACTCAATTTCTGTAAAAAATTTAAAAATAGATCACTTTCATTAAGCTTTTGTTGATAATCTTGAATGGAAATGACAGCAATCTGTGATTCTTCCGTTTTCCTCAGTTTCAGCAAAGATATAGCTCCTGTAAGACTTTCTATTAAGGTATGTTTGGGCTGAACCATAAATCTGGAAGGAATGGATAGCCTTTGAAGTTCCTGATAAACAGCATGAATGCTCGTTAGTGCGAAATGGGTTTTTCCTTCTTTATGCCTGTTGCTATGGAATTGAACGAATTCGGCAATATTTAGTGTCTGGGTGCCTTCTTCCCTTTTGTAAACCCACGGGTAATCCTTCACATAAAGGGATTTTACTACGACTTCCGATTCTTCCAATACCTTCATTAACTGGTTTTTATCCGGTAAATCGATTGAGATTTCATTTATAGTAACCTTTTCCGTATGAGAAATAGATAACAACGAAAGCGCAACTGTCAATTCATCAAAAGGGACATATATAGCTTCTATTAAATTTCTTTTAACTTGTTCGTATCCATAATAAAAAGGGATGGAACCTGAAAACAATACTAGATCAGTTTGTTTACCGGCATCTTCTATTAATAGACTGGTTTCTTCCGGCAGATCATATTGAAAGGAAATGAATTGTACCTCAGGAAACAAAGGAAAGTGGACAGATAAGGATTCCAAAAAATACTTTGAGCCTATTACACCGATTTTCATGTTGCTTCACCTCGAAAATGAAATTTTATTTTTATTATAACGGTAGAATCGTATTAGTAACTACAAATATTCACCAAAATCCTGCATCTGAGTTTAAGCCTGTTTCATCATCAAATTTCGGAAATGTCACCTTACGACAAACTAACATCGCCCATATTTGTTTTTTATTGTATCTTATTAATAGGGAATGGAGAATCATGTTGTATTACGTTCCCATGGAATTTATCCGGTTTTAATTTCGAATGACCAACTTTTAGTTTCACATTTAAAGTAACTAAATCACTGACAAAACGTTTTTTCTGAGAGGAGTTCAAGATGATCAAAGGTCTCTATGAAGCCCATTTACCAGTATCAGATATGCAAAGGTCGATTGATTTTTACCGCAAACTTGATTTAGAACTTGCCTATCAAAGCGAGAGGGTCGTTTTCTTCTGGCTTGAGAAAGGGAAAAGTTGGCTTGGTCTTTGGAAAACGAACCAAGTGGAAATTCCCTATCATCCTTCCATCCGTCATGTGGCATTACAAATTGATATAGGTGACATGCCATCGGCGAAAGATTGGCTGAAAAATAGAGGAATTGACATTCGGCCTTTCTTTAATTTTACTGAAGGACAGCAGCCTTTGGTTCTCGATAATAACCCGCAAGCCCATGCGGCCATTTATTTTGATGATCCAGACGGAAATGTACTTGAATTGATTGCTCCATTAAGGCTGGACTTTGAGGGAAGTTTTGGAGAGATGTCATTAGAAGATTGGTATAAACGATTCCCAATTTAAATGGAGAGATGATTCCAGTTGTTATTTTTGCAATTTAAGAATGGGACCCCCCATCCGGGTGTCCCATTGCTTCTGGGGAAGGATTCTTGTTCAAGGGCACAAATGCATTACGGGATATCATGCCCCATCGAGCTAGTTAAAATGTTAAACCATTGTTCTTTTTTCATACTTAGATTTAGTGAATCAATGGCGCTATCCAGTCGTTCTTTCTTACCGGAACCAACGATCGGAATGATTTTTGCAGGATGTCTCAACAGCCATGCATACATAACCTCATCTATTCCATTAGCACCGATTTCTTCTTTTACGATTTCTAACGTTTTTCTTAAGCGGACAGCCTTTTCGTTTGATTCTTCAAAGATGCTTCCTCCTGCGAGTGGTGACCATGCCATAGGAGCCACGCCCATTTCCTGACATAAGTTAATGGTTCCGTCTTCGAAGTTTTCAAGATTGTATGTAGAAAGTTCCAGTTGATTTGTTACTAGAGGATATTCAAGGTACGCTTGAAGCATATCCCATTGCGGTTTTTTGAAGTTCGATACCCCAAAGTTACGGACCTTTCCTGATTCTTTTAATTGATTAAACGCCTCAGCCGTTTCCGATGGGTCCATCAGGGGATCAGGACGATGGATAAGTAATAAATCAATATAATCCGTTTTAAGATTCATAAGGGATTGTTCAACAGACTTTATAATGTGAGTTTTATTAGTGTTATAATGGTGGCTTTTATGAGAAGGGCGGTTTTCTGATTGTATGACTATGCCACATTTCGTAACGATCTCCATTTTTTCGCGTAAAGATGGCTTTAATGAAAGGGCGTTCCCAAAAATCTCCTCACATGTGTAGCTACCATATATATCAGCGTGATCATATGTAGTGACCCCCCGATCCATTCCATGTTCAATAAGAGATAGGATTTCTTCGGTGGAAAATTTCCAATCTGCCAATCTCCACATACCGTGAACAATGCGTGAAAGACTTAGATCTTCAGTTAGATTGACTCTTTGCATGTTGTTTCTCCCCTTTTATATCATGATTGGGCTTGCTAATTAGGTGTTTGTCATGGCTTACCTATGTTGCGGTTTCTTTCCTTATTATCCTTCATAACATATTGGTTAATTCTGTGCTAGTATCCTTGGCTCCTGCAATGAATCTTAGTATAATTTAAAATTTCGAAGAATCCTAATCTTGAGTGACCCTCACATGCCACATTTTTAGAACGTTAGGTTCATGAACTTTAGATAAGTTATATATCGCCCCCTTGTGGATGCAGAATCCCACGTAAGATCCATAAGAAAAAGGCTGCCGTAGCAACCTCCTAATCGAATAATCAAGAATTCATTTCCATCTAGCTAGCATGAAATATCAAAATCCTTAGTTAGTTCTTTGAAGTTTTCTTGTGTAATTCAACGATTTCTATCGCTAAATCTTTTGTTGTCATGGAAGTCATCAAGTGATCTTGAGCATGGATAAGAGCATTGGAATTTCGAATACCTCACCACTCACTTCTTGTTGAATCAAACCGGTTTGGATTTTATGTGCAGCAAACTCATCTTCCGCTTCCTTTAATTTTTCTTGGGCATCGCTTGATTTACCCTGTTTTTGCAAGGCGATGGCTTCCATTGCACAACTGCGGGCATTTCCGCTATGGAGAATTAATTGAAATGTTAATTCAGATAGATCCTCTTTCGTTTTCGTCATATGAACACCCTCTTTTTTGTTCGCAAAAAAGGACAGAAAAGGGTAATGGCAACATTCCCTTCTCTGTCCTTTTACCTGAGAGATTTGTTCCAAGTTTTTTTTTGGAACTTGATCCTTCGGTGGCTGTGCATTGCACTCTCACACAATCGTCATCCGCTATATTTTTTTGAAACACTGTAAATATTTGTGACCGTAAATTATTTGCATAAGTGGTTTTTATGGTATCACTCTTTATTTATACATATTCAGAAAACTAAGAAATGATAAAACGAAGGAAAATCACTTTATATCAGCAAACGCCTTCAAATTTAATAGACTAATGCTTTTTTATGAAGTTCAGCTCTTGCTGATCGCTGATTGTATCCTGGTTTTTCTCTTTTTCTTTTAAAACATAACTAAGCAAGTCTAATGAGAGACGTGCTGCCACTTGTCCAGTTATTCCCGCATGATCGTAAGGAGGAGCTACTTCTACCATATCAAAACCGATTACTTCTCCTCTTTTTGCAATTCCATGGAGTATTTCGTTGACTTCATCATAAAGCAGGCCTCCAGGAGAAGGCGTGCCTGTCGCAGGGGCGATCGATGGATCGAGGCCATCAATGTCCATGGTAATATAATATTTTTCACCTGCTGGAATAAGTTCCAGCACCTGTTCAAATCCCATCTTTCTCATTTGACGTGGAGACAAGATGACACTTCCGTATTCTCTGGAAGCATCGACATCTTCTTTTTTACTGCTGCTGATTCCACGAATGCCCAATTGGAAAATCTTTTGAACATGATTCATTTCAGATAAGCGGCGGATGCAGCTTCCATGTCCAACCCGCATTCCTGAACGGTGATCTGCCCAGTCTAAATGCGCATCAATCTGGATCACATGAAATGGCCCGAGTTCTCCCAAGCCCCTTCCTACTGGTATTGTAATGGAATGATCTCCACCTAAAACAACCGGCATTGCACCTTTTGAAACGATTTTTCGAATGGCTTCTTCCGTATTATCATGGGATTGCATCATATCCCCATGTACCATGTCTACATCGCCGCAATCAACTACTTTCCATTTCGGGCCAAGATACATGATATCATTTTCAATATCATAGGCGCCATCTAACCCGAAACTATATAATGTAGAGCCTTCACGAATTCCTCTTGGACCCATTCTTGCTCCTGACTTCCATTGTGTTCCCATATCATTTGGAACTCCAATGACAGCTACATCTGCATCTAACTGGTCTAGATCAGGACATACGGGATATTTCCCGAAAGTACAGATTCCGGTAAAAGGTAAATTAAGATGTTGTTTTTTATTATTCGACATGAACTTTGCCTCCCACTTGTATTACGTTCTCCTAATGTCTCCTAATGTTCTCCTAATATATATGCAAGCTTCATGCCAACCTATAAAACTAGACAAAACGGAATTGTGTTGTCAATAATGACTACCAGGAACCGACACAGATTTCTTTCTGTTCCAGGCCATCTTTAGATATAATATTTGAAATAATGGTAATTCAAAAAAATGCTTCCTCTATTAAAAAAAGTCAAAAATTTCTCGATGTAAGCACTCTCTTTTACTCAATTATCTTTACTTCTCCATTTTTAATGATCAAACCACTTGGTTGGCTCCACTTCTAAATTAATGTTGATTTGTTTTACCTCACTAAACTCATCTAAACCAAAAGTTCCTAATCCGCGGCCAATTCCGCTCTGCTTATAGCCTCCCCACGGGGCTTCATTGTAGGCTAAATTATAGGCATTAATCCATGTAATTCCGGCTCTTATTTTCTTAATCACTCTTAAAGCCTTTGCACCGTCTTGGGAAAATACACCTGCTGCGAGGCCATATGGGGTATCATTGGCAAGCTGGATGGCTTCCGCTTCATCTTTAAACTTTTGTACAGTCAGTACTGGCCCAAATATTTCTTCCTGAACAATTCTCATGTCCGGTTTGGTATTAACAAATATTGTCGGCTCAACAAAATAGCCCTTTTCAAGCCCATTGCTTGTTATACGCTTGCCGCCGCAGGCTAATGTCGCCCCTTCTTCTATGCCATGTTGAATATATTGGAGTACCTCATTCATATGTGCTTCACTGACAAGGGCACCCATTTCTGTAGAAGGATGATCACCAGGACCGACTTGGATCTTTTTCGCTTTCTCTATCAGTCTATTGATAAACTTGTCGTGAATGCTTTCTTCAAGCAGCAAACGCGATCCTGCATTACAAACTTGACCTGCATTTACAAAAATCCCATATAAAGCATAATCCACTGCTGTCTCAAAGTCTGCGTCGGCGAAAACGATGTTAGGCGACTTGCCGCCTAGTTCGAGGGCAATGTTCTTAATATTTCCAGCAGCTGTTTTCATGATGCTTCTCCCCGTTGAGGTGCTGCCAGTGAATGAAACCATATCGACTTTATCGCTTTCCGCTATTTCATTTCCTACGGTTCCCCCACCGCCCATCACGAGATTGGCAACGCCATCTGGAATGCCAACTTCTTTGATAATCTCGAACAATTTGGTAGTGGTAACCGGAGTTATCCCGGCTGGTTTAAACACGACCGCATTTCCTGCAGCAAGTGCAGGGGCTATTTTCCAAGCTCCCGTCAGTAAAGGAAAATTCCACGGAGCGATCAGTCCACATACCCCTACCGGCTCTCGAACAACCATAGCCTGTACAGGACCAGAAACAGGATACGTTTGGCCATCCGGTTTTGTGACTAAACCGGCATAGTAGCGAAAACAATCCGCTGCGTCAGCAATGTCAAACTCTGACTCTTTAAGAGGTTTTCCGGTATTGGCTGTTTCAAGTTGGCTAAGCTCAGATACATTTTCTTCAATCTTCTCCGCTATTTTATATAAATAGGAAGCCCGTTCCGAAGCCGGTAAGTCCGACCAAATCCCAGAATCAAATGCTAGTCGTGCTGCATCAATAGCCATCTTGGCATCTTCTGCATTTCCATTGGGAGCCTCTGCAATGATCTTGCCGTTTGCCGGATTTACAATATTTTTCTTCTGTTTACTTGAAGAATCCATCCACTCACCGTTTATAAACATTTTCAACTTATGCAATTTGAAAAACCTCCAGTTCGTTATTCTTACTTTATAGCAATCTCATATCCATAAATAGCTAATTATGTACCCGCAGCAAGTGGGCATACGCATGTTTTCTGTAAACCATGGCGGCCGCCCAATTAAAACTCCCATCAAGCCGGCCGCCGATTCAAAAATTCTAGATCAACATTAATCTAGTTAAATTTTTAAATTAATGTTGTGTTTTTCGCCTCATAAGTCTTTTGAAATAATTCCAAATAATCTGCAGGTGTCACTTTTCGTGAATTAGCCTGTGTACACAAATGAACGGATGCCCCTTCAGCGAGGAATGGGAAATCTTCGGGATTGACATTACTTAAATCTCGAAAATCAGGAATGCCAATTTTACGTGCAAGCTCTTTTAACAATACAACACCATCATAGGCAGTTTCTTCTATTGTTTTCCCTTCTTTATTTGCTCCAAGTTTTTCAGCTACAATTGCATGCTTTTCCAGGTTTGAAGGAATATTAAATTCAAAAACATGAGGAAGAAAGATAGAATTCGCTACCCCATGTGGAGTATCATAAAGACCGCCGAGTGGTTCAGCCATAGCATGTACAGCACCAAGATCCGCGTTATCAAATGCCATACCTGCAATTAAACTGGCTACAAGCATATTTTTCCTTGCCTCTAAGTCGGTCCCATTTTCTACAGCTAACGGAAGGTACTTAGCAATTAATTCAATTGCATAAAGGCTGAGAGCATCGGAAATGGGTTCAGCAATATTGCTGGTATAAGCTTCGATAGCATGTGTAAGTGCATCCATTCCGGTAGCAGCAGTAATAGATTTAGGCAGAGTTAGAGTTAATTCAGGGTCCAAAATTGCTAGTTTTGGAGCCAATTTAATGTCAAGTATAGCCTCTTTCTGTTTTGTAACTGTATCTGTAATGACAGAACCTGTTGTAACCTCACTTCCGGTACCTGAAGTTGTAGGGATACAAATAAGGGGAGTTATTTCTCGCTCTAGTAAATTTAAACCGTAACGATCCCTAAGCTCTCCTCCATGGGTTAAAAGTGTACCAATTGCTTTTGCTGTATCCATCGAACTTCCGCCGCCAAGACCTATCAAAAGATCTATTTCCTCGTCTTTAAATTGTTGATAGGCTCTATGGCAATCTACATCTTTTGGATTAGGAGTAATTTCATCAAAAACAATATAATTGACACTTTCTTGGTCTAACGAATCGGTAACCTTTTGTAAAATTCCAGTTTGCGCCAGTCCTTTATCGGTAATAAGAAGTGCCTTTTTTCCTCCTAGCTCTTTTGCTCTTTTCCCAATATTTTTAACTTTTCCGTTCCCGAACTCTATAGATGTAGGTAGATTGAAATTAAAATCCCAGATCATCATTAATATCCCCTTTCAATTTTTCAAACAGTGTAATAGTAAGTGACTCACTCTCTTTTCCTCTTTTATATCTACTTCTCCATTTTTAATGATCAAACCACTTTGTTGGCTCCACTTCTAAATTAATGTTGATTTGTTTTACCTCACTAAACTCATCTAAACCAAAAGTTCCTAATCCACGGCCAATTCCGCTCTGTTTGTAGCCTCCCCACGGTGCTTCATTGTAGGCTAGGTTATAAGCATTAATCCACGTAATTCCGGCTCTTATTTTCTTAGTCACGCTTAAAGCCTTCGCACCGTCTTGTGAAAATACACCTGCTGCGAGGCCGTATGGAGTATCATTGGCAAGTTGGATGGCTTCCGCTTCATCTTTAAATTTTTGCACGGTAAGTACTGGCCCGAATATTTCTTCCTGAACAATTCTCATGTCCGGTTTGGTATCAACAAATATCGTCGGCTCAACAAAATAGCCCATTTCAAGTCCATTGCTTGTTATACGCTTGCCTCCGCAGGCTAATGTCGCCCCTTCTTCTATGCCAAGTTGAATATATTGGAGTACCTTATTCATATGTGCTTCACTGACAAGGGCACCCATTTGTGTAGACGGTTGATCACCTGGGCCGACCCGGATCTTTTTTGCTTTCTCTGACAGTCTATCGATAAACTTGTCGTGAATGCTCTCTTCCAGCAGCAAACGCGATCCTGCATTACAAATTTGGCCGGCGTTGACAAAAATGCCATATAAAGCATAATCTACGGCTGTCTCAAAGTCTGCGTCGGCAAAAACGATGTTAGGTGACTTGCCGCCTAATTCGAGTGCAATGTTTTTAATATTTCCAGCTGCTGCTTTCATGATGCTTCTGCCCGTTGAGGTACTGCCAGTAAACGAAACCATATCAACTTTATCGCTTTCCGCTAGTTCATTTCCTACTGTTGCACCACCACCCATAACTAGATTGGCAACGCCATCTGGTATGCCAACTTCTTCGATAATCTCAAATAATTTAGTAGTCGTAATCGGAGTGACCTCGGATGTTTTAAATACAATCGTATTTCCTGCAGCAAGGGCAGGGGCTATTTTCCAAGCTCCCGTCAGTAAAGGAAAATTCCACGGAGCGATCAGTCCACATACCCCTACCGGCTCTCGAACAGCCATAGCCTGTACAGGACCAGAAACAGGATACGTTTGGCCATCCGGTTTTGTGACTAAACCGGCATAGTAGCGAAAACAATCCGCTGCGTCAGCAATGTCAAACTCTGACTCTTTAAGAGGTTTTCCGGTATTGGCTGTTTCAAGTTGGCTAAGCTCAGATGCATGTTCTTCAATTTTCTTTGCTATTTTAAATAAATAGGTAGCCCGCTCCGAAGCCGGCAGGTCTGACCAAATGCCGGAATCAAAGGCGGTTCGAGCCGCATCAATGGCCATCCGGGCATCTTCTGCATTTCCGTTGGGAGACTCCGCAATGATCTTACCGTTTGCGGGGTTAACAACATTACTCTTTTCTTTACTCAAAGAATCCATCCACTCACCGTTTATAAACTTTTTCAGCTTCAACAATTTGAAAAAACCTCCTGTTCGTTATTCTTACTTTAACGATCTCGCTTTAAAAATAGGTAGCGCTTTCATTTTTCTTTATTTTCAAAATATTACACCTCCTTTAGATACATTTACTTACTTCAGTGTAAGAAACTGATTAAAAGTCTTCTACCTTTTGGGAAAGAATTTTTTCATTCACATCTTCTACCTCTTGAGGAATGATCTCTTCATCAAAATGAAACTCAGGAAGAGGCTTGCGAAAAAAGTTTGTCATATAAAGAAGATATGCTAAGCCACATATCACCCAAATGCCTCCAAGAATCAATGCCTCTATTTCTAAATGTGACCATAACCACATAGTAAATACTGCGCCCATGGACGGTAAAAATAAATACCTTATGCAATCGTTAAAAGATCGTTTCTGATTTTTTATAAAATAATGGGCGATGACAGATAGATTAACAGATGCAAAAGCAATGAGCCCTCCAAAATTGATAAACTTGATAACTTGCTCCAAAGTTAACACGACGCCTAGTAAAGAAATTATTCCTATCACGATAATACCGTGTGACGGTGTTTTAAATTTGGGATGAATATAACCAAATAGATTTTCAGGCAATACTGAATCCCGGCCCATTGCATATAACACACGTGATGCGCTTGTAATTGAAGCAACTCCTGAAGAAAAGTTACCAATAATTACCGCAGTAATAAATAATGATTTGAATAGGTTTCCTCCTACAAGTATAGCGATTTCCATGGCTGCTGAATCAGTGTTTTCAAATGAAAAACCCGGAAAGACCAATTGTGCTAAGTAGGAAGAGCCAATATACAAAACCCCTATTAACAGCAACATTATGATAATAGCTCTTGGGATGGTTTTTTCAGGATTGATTGTTTCCTCTGACAAGGTAGTAAGTGAGTCAAAACCAAGAAAACTAAAACAAAGAATTGAGGATCCTGCTAAGATTACTGACAAGGGAACCTCTGAATTGAATAATGGTTTACTCGAGAAAAGAGTGCCTGTCCCTACTCCATCTAATAAATTTTTGACGGTTAATATCCAGAAAAGACTAACGAAAATGATTTGAGCAATAACGAAAATTTTACTTGCAGATGCTGATGTCTTTACCCCTAGAATGCTCGGTACAACTATGATAGAAGTTAAAAGAATAATCCACACATAATGTGGAATCCCTGGAAACACTGCACTTAAAAAGACAGTGGACATCAAACACGTCACCATAGGTGTTAACATATAATCAAGCATAATTGTCCAACCAACAATAAACCCAACTTTAGGATTAATAGATTTTTGAGTAAATGTATAAGCTGAACCTGAGATAGGGTATGCTTTTGCCATCTTTCCATAGCTGAGTGCTGTAAAAAATATTGCTAGAAATGCAATACTATACGCACCCGTAATTACACCATGTGAGGTTACGGTAGCTATTCCATAGGTATTAAAAAATACCATGGGGTTATTCCAAGCAATCCCTAAAAAAACAACCTGTGACAAAGTAAGTGTTCTAGCAAGTTTTTTCCGTTTCATAATCAGCTCCCCCACATTTATAAAGAATACTCAGAAGATTTGAATTATTGTGTATTTTGATTATAAAGGTTGTTGTAACACAAAGGTCAACACCTGTATTATATTTTTTAAGGGGGCGATTAAACTGAAAGAAAAATTAACTATTGGTGAGATGGCAAAGTTACGAGGGATGACTACGGAGACCTTGCGCCATTATGATCGGATTAACTTATTCAAGCCGCAATATATCGATTCACATTCGGGATATCGCTACTATTCTATTTTCCAGTACGAGGTTTTAGGAACCATTAAAGAATTACGGCAACTTGGAATGAGTACGGACGAAATAAAGGATTATTTCAATGAACGTAATTTCAGTAAGTCTTTAGACATTCTTAAAGTCAAACACGCAGATCTTGTTTCAAAGCTAAATGAATTAACTGACTTGGAAGAAAATATCCAGAAAAAAATTAAATATTTAGATCAAATATCAAGAGAAAAGGAACTACAAACAGTCATGTTCCACAAAATAGGAGCCAGGAAATTAATTACATTGAATGAAAAAATCAATAATAATTTAGAGCTCTGTTATGGAGTTATAAGGCTAGAAAATATGCTTGCTGAGAAGTCACCAATTCTGGCCAGTAACAGACTAGGAATTCTCATCCAGGAAGCAGATCTTAAATCTAAACGTTTTGAAGAACCATCAGTCATTTTTGTTGTGGCAAAAAATAAAGAAAAAATACCAAAGCAGCACCAAAGAATCATTCAGGCTGGGTTGTTTGCGTGTATCCGTTATAATGGGGAATTATTATGGAACCGAAGTGAAAGCTTGAGTAAAATAATGGATTATCTTGATGAAGGTGGTTATCAAATTACCGGCGATGCGCTGCAAATTATGCATGTTGATATTACGATCACAGATAAACCAAACGAGGTTACCTTTGAAATTCAAGTTCCCGTTCAAAAGGTCTGACCTATTTGCGCAGGACAAATGTTTATGTGTGTGGTTTAGACAAAAAAAATAGGAGTAGAGGTTCTGGTGCAAGAAATCTATGAAACTTTGACATACTGATACCACTAATCTAAAAAGGATGTGGATTATATTTCATCCGTTAAAGAAGAATAGTTAATTATTAAAAAGAGGGAAAGAAGATAAAATGTTTTCCCAAAATTAGCACAGAAAGACTATTACTAAGAGAAATGACAAAAGAGGATGCAGAAGGTATTTTACTTGCATTTCTAACGAAGATGTAACACGTTTTTATGAGCAAGAAACATTACAGAATATAGACAAGCAGAGAGATTGATAGATTTTCTTTCAAAAAAACTATAATGAAAAAAAGACGCATTCGCTGAGGGATTGAAAGAAAAGATGCCAAAGATATAATTGGAACAATTGGCTTTAATTCTTGGTCTACTTTGCATAAAAAAGAAGAAATAGGTTACTAAATCCACCCATAGCAGTGGAGAAGAGGGTATACTTCAGAAGCAGAATAGTTTGATTAATGCATCTCGGTAATAAAGTCGTTTTTAATTTTTAATGCTAAAAAGTAAGAGCCTTTGTACTTACCGTAACAAAGGCTCTTTAAAGTTAATTAAAAAGTTTATTAAAAGAGAAGCTAAAATATTCTAATCGCACTTTTCCCTTCTCCCCCATAGGTATCATCGTTAGTTATTGCCATGATGTCCGAGATTGGGATTGTCACTTTGGAAAACTGCCATTTAATGATCAAATTTTCATTTATTTTTTCAATTTGAATTCCAATCAAAATAAGTCCCTCCTTAATGTTCCTGGTTAATTTCAACATTTATCATCCACTTTTTCATTAATGACTACTAATTTATTTTTATAGAATTCTATTTTAAGCATATAAGTTAACTTGATAATAGAGGGAATATGTTCATACGATGTTCTGAGAAACTAATTCTTTACTATAAACATTTTTTTATCCATTAAAAGGCCCCTCTCGATGGAGAAGAGCCTTTTATGATTGCACTTAACACTTAACCTTCAAGCTGCTTTTTCTTACTTAAAAGCTGTAGGAATTCCCTATCCAATTCCTCCTTTTCCTCTTCATTCATAACCCTTGAAAGTTTCCCAAGTGTATCGATGATTTGCACTTCAATCATAAGAAGTTCATCCTGTTTAACTTGATGGCCATCCATGCCCTTATCCAATTTTGTTGATTCCTGGTTGACAGTTCTTACTCTCAGAGGTTCATCCTCGAGTGAAAGTACATGCGTTGCAAGTGATTGGATCAATGAACGATCATGACTCACAAAAACGATTGTTCCTGGATATGCTTTTAACACTTCGATTAAAGCCTCTTTCGTATTTATATCCAGGTAATTTGTAGGTTCATCCAAAACCAATACATTATAGTTTCCCAAAAAAACTTTTGCCAGCGAGGCCCTGACTCTTTCCCCACCGCTTAAGAGTGATACTTGTTTGTGAACGTCATTTTCTTTAAAAGCCAATCGTGATAATAATGTACGAATGAAGGCTTGATTGTAGGGACTATCCTCCAAAATATTTTCAAGTACCGTTTTACTTTCATTCAAATTTTCTTGTTGTTGTGCAAAAAATCCTATCTTTGCCGGCTTCGCGACATATATATCTGTGTGACGTTTCACTATCTTTTTCAGTAATGTCGATTTTCCTGAACCATTTTGACCATTGATGGCGAGTCTGCATGCCAGGGGAACATCGCCATAAATATGTTGTTTCAGCATTCTAGAACCGACCTTCAGGGAACAGCCATTAAATCGAATGACCCTTTTGCTGTGCAGTGATGGAAATTCTGAAATATCAAAAATGATAGGAGGATCTTCCCGCGGTTTTTCTTTTTTTGCTAATTTTTCGATCCGAGTTTCAATCGCTTCAGCAGAACGGTTCAGTTTCGCTTTTTGTTTCCCAGCGCTGCGTTTATGCAGCCTTGCTTCTGAATTGCCCATTCGTTTAGGGGCTTTCCTAATTGAATCAGATTTGCCTTGCAGGTTTTGTGCAGCCTGTTTCAATCTATTCTTTTCGCGAGTATACTCTTCAAATTCCTTCTTTTCTTTTTCTGTTTTTGCTTGCTTCTGCTTTGTATACGCTTCGTAATTCCCTTCATATACAGTAACCTTGCCTTGCTCAACTTCCCATATTGTTGTACAAAGATGATTTAAGAATGCCTTATCATGTGAAGTAAGCAATATAGCGCCATTAAAAGACTTTAAATCCTTTTCCAATTGTTCAATTCCGAATACATCTAAATGGCTAGTAGGTTCATCCGCAATCAATACATCCGCATTGGAGGTCAGGGCAGCGGCGATTTTTCTTCGAGTCCGTTCGCCGCCGCTTATCATTTCTTGATCCTCATCTGGCAGTTTCCATATACTCGTTAATACTCCGCTTATTTCTTGTTCATTTTCCTCTATCTGTGGGATATAGCTGACTGTTCCATAGCTTTCTATATGACCGGAATCTGGTTCATTAACGCCTGCTAATATAGAAAGCAGAGTCGTTTTGCCTTCTCCATTTCTACCAACTAAACCAACACGGTCATGACTGTATAGATGAAGTGAATCAACGGAAATAACTTCACGGTTCCCGTAGCTTTTCTTTAAATCATTCGCCTTTAAAAATAACATGAAAAATCCCCCTCTATTTTTTCTAGAGAGAGATCGCCTGTTACTAAATTAATATACATAAACCAAATATACCTCTCCTGATTTCGATACCAGAAAAAGTATTTGTATATGAATTAGTACCTATAAACGAACAGACGAATCCCATCTCTAAACATAATCATTAAAAATCTCACATGGGTATCTAAAAAGATTCTTGTTCAAATGAAAAATTGACGCTCACTTAGAACTCACCAATAAAATCGGTAAGCACACAAAGTGACGCACACTTGCATTGAACATACCTAACCGTTTACACCCATTGAAATAGATTTAGATTTACTGTTTATTAGATAAGATTACTGCTTCATTGTATAAGGTACCTTTTCCTTCCAATGTAATAAATTAATGATTGCACATTATTATATGTTTGTAAAGCTAATATATACCCGCTTTTCTTAATGCTCAAAAAAAAAAGAGTTCATTAATTAGGTTCTACATGCACATGAACATCGTATACTCCATGATTCTTCATCATCACTTTTTCTACATGGGTCGCAATATCATGAGCTTCTTTAATATCCAACGTAGAATTGACAAGGATCACAACATCAATCACTTCATTATTCCCGTAATTCCTCCCTTTAATTTCTTTTATCCCCTTGACTCCATTCAGATTTGTAATTACATCCTTATAAAGTTGAATTTTATTTTCATCAAATCCGTCAGAAAGTTCATGGGAGGCTTGAATGAATATATCCCAGGCTGTTTTGCATATTAATAGTCCAACAATGATGGCAGTTAGGGAATCCAGCCAAGGCATTTTTAATTGGGAGCCGAAAATCCCTATAGCTGTTCCGATACTTACCCAAGCATCGGAAATATTATCTTTTGACGCTGCCAGAACGGCTTTACTGTTAATCTTAATAGCAAGCTTTTTATTATACCGATATACAAAATACATAGCTATTGCTGATAAAACGCCTACATACCCTGCCATAATGTCAGGTGATTCTTTTCCACCTTTTAGCATGGAAGCAACTGCATCTATTAAAACTTGTAAACCAACAGCAAACATAATAAATGAAGCAACCATCGAAGCAATCGTTTCACTTTTCCAATGGCCATAACCATGATCTTTATCGGGGGGTCTTTGAGCCAGCCTTAATCCGATCAGTACAGCAATCGAGGCGATAATATCAGTGGTGTTGTTCAAACCATCCGCCTTTAATGCAGCTGAGTCACTTATGTATCCTATAGCCAATTTCATGATTGATAGACAAATATAAGCAATGATACTAATGATTGCACCACGTTCGCCTAATTTGAGGTCATTATATTTTTGTTCTTCCATTCAACTTCCCCCCACAATTAAGTACATGAATATAATATCAACTTAAAAATGGGTGGGTCTATAGCAACCTTTTTGTATCGTTTTATATAAGTAAGTGCTAGATAACTATGTTGCATTCGGTAAACTATCTGAAAAGAATAATATTTACGGAAACTTGACAAAAAGCCCAACATGAAATAATCTTGCATCACGCCGCAAAATAACGAGCTAAGTGAGATTTAAATCGTTTTTTCGACTGTAAAACAAAATAAAGTTCCTCTTTCATTTGATTGTAAATTATATTTTATTTGCAGGATCCTTGCTATGTCCTCAATTATTTTTAAACCAAGCCCTCTACTTTTACTATCGATAACAAAACCAATTCCATTATCCTTGATAATCACCACATTTTTTTCAATGGTTATCTCAAGTTTGTCAGCCTTCGAGTGCTTTAATGCGTTTTGAAAAATGTTATCAAATAACCTTTGGAGCCATAACGGCAATGAATATAAAAAATATATTCTTTAATACTTTAAATAATCTTTTCATAGTATTCTCCTTTCAAGTTATATTGAAAGGATATGATTTAAAAATAAACTTCTCATTAATTTTCATTGAATATTTTCGCTTTTCACTTAAGATAAGCCATCATTTGTTCATTTTGAGGAGAATTCATCTTCAATAACCAGGGAATTAAAAAGTCACTTCACTAGTAAACTTTAATTATTACAAAAGAAAAGGGCTGCTCCAACGCAACCCCCACCATGAAATAAAACATCCCTAATTAGGGAATGAAGTTCTTATTTAGCTGCCCGTCCCTAATTCCTATGTATAAATAATATTATACGCGGATTTAATCACTCCGTTTTGATATTGTTTCATTTCAACTAAATCTAATTTCAGACCTGGCTTAACACTGCCAAAAAGAGGGATACCTTCACCGATGATGATTGGATTCACTTTCAGCACCAATTGATCTATGAGTTTATGTTTCAACAACGTTCCAGCCAATTCGCCGCCCCCGCAAAGCCATAACTTACCGTCACTTTTCTGCCTTAGGTCTTCAATAAAAGCTACGGCGTTTCCTTTTATAAGTTCTACTTCCTCGTTCGATTCAAACTGAAGGGAGTTCGAGAAAATATAATGTTTCAAACCCTTATAGCCTGGTTCACCCGGTTTAGCTCCGAATTGAAATCCAAATTCATACGTTTTTCTTCCCATCAACACTGCTTCATATTGCTGGATATCGGATAAAAAGTCTGGGACATGATCACCTTCAAATAAGAAAAGTGTTTGATCGATATTCCCATCCAAAAGAGCTTGGTCGGCAATGAAATTGTCCAGTGAAACCGCTACATGATATACCAATTCTGCCACTTAGTCATCCCTCCAAAAGTGATTATACATTTTACATGAACAACGAGTGTCCCATCACCTTTTGTAAATGGTATCAGATAACCATATCTATTATTCTTTTGATATGATCTTCATTTATTTCGACACCCACTTGAGTACAAAGATATTTATTTAGTCTAAGGAATTCTGGGATCATACCTCTCAACGTTTTAATAATTTCATTTGAATTACGTCCACAACTCCAACTTTCTAAAAGGGATAATTGTTTTTCATCTAATTTACTTATTTTGCCCTCAATTTTCGACCAAACTCCATAGGGCCCATCTATATGTTCTCCCATTTCCATATACCACCCAGACACAATCAGCCACCGTATCCTATCAAGATTGGATAGTGCATATAACATTTCTCTCCTCATAACGGCTCTGTGGGTTCCTGGACAAAAGCAAGCAGCTTTCCTCTCCAATGTTCAACTTCATCTGGTGAAGGTTTATACACTTGCTTTGCTGATTCCTCAATAACATGTCCCATAATATGAAAGGGATCATAAATGACTTCAACCTCTTTTAACCAGATGGAAGGTACCATTTCCTCAGGTGAGTGATACCAGCTATCCACTTTCACAAAGGTATCATAATGAGTTACGACATACGGTGAAGAAGGATTGTAGTCTTCGTGAAATGAAACATTTCCCCAGTTATTGGCTCTATCCCTTTTTCCCTTTAAAAAATCTGCTTTCCTTTCTGAAATAACAATGGTGTGCAAATCTATATCAGAGTAATGATCATAGTTTCCTTTTGCTAATGAACCGGCTAGGTAAATAGCTAAAACATCAGGATCTGCTGATAGATCCTTTAATGCCTTTTTCAAATGAATATCGCGTTGTTTCGGTAAAAATACATCTCTTTCTTTATGTTTACTGACAAATCCCGCACACAGAAACCATCTCCTTTTTTTGTAAAAACCTTAAATGTAATATATTCGTGCATCAGGAGAAAAAACCTTCCGCTGAACAGGCTTATTAAGGAAATTAAGAGCTTCTGAAAACTTTTTAGGCTTTTATTAGTTTCTTGGCTAGAGATCAAGGCCCCACTTCACCTTGCACAGGCTGTCTGTAAATATTTTCTTACCTGGACCGATTTTCAATTTTACAATCAGTTTTCTATATTGTGGAATAGCCCCTATCCACGTTCTTCCCTATGTGATATTATTTTGAATATTAAGATAGAGGGAGGCGCCATTCCATGTTTCTTGCAAATACACCTGAACCACCCTATTACGCTTGTATTTTCACTTCTCAAAGAAACGATAGAGATGCTACAAGCTACAATTCAACCGCTGATTTCATGGACGAACTTGCCGCCCAACAAGATGGCTATTTAGGAGTCGAAAGCGTAAGAGATCAAAACGGAGTAGGAATTACAGTATCCTATTGGAAATCCCTAGATGCCATTAAGCTTTGGAAAGAAAATGCTGCCCACAAAAAAGCACAAGAAAAAGGAATGAAAGATTGGTACTCGTCATACACAACCCGAATTTGCAAGGTTGAAAGAGATTATTCAATCAAGTAAGCAAACTAAGACTTCATGTACATAGATGTTGTGTTTATGAATTTTCAGCTATAGAAAAAGACCGCTTTTTAGCGGTCTTCACACTGTAATAAGAAAATGTCATTAAGATCTTCTTTTATAAGTGAGTACATATATAAATCATCGAATTTGCCACAAGTATATTCATAATGCCTCAGCATTCCTTCTCTTCTAAATCCTTGTTTTTCCACTAGTTTATAGGATGGGCTATTAGCAGGTTCAATTAAAGCTTCTATCCTTTCCAGGTGAAAGTGACGATAACCATACTTTACAACGGCTTCCAATGCTTCACTTGCAATGCCTTTTCCCCAATGATCTTTATTTAATTCATATCCAATTTCAGCTCGATGATGTTTGGTGACCATATTCAGGAAACCGCAACTGCCTATAACCTTACCGGATTCTTTTAATGTAATTCCCCATCTAATTCCTGTACCTTCTTTGAATATAGATTCGTACCACTTAATTTCATCCCATACTTCATTTTCTGATTGGCATGGATATAACCCCATTGGCTTCACGACATCTGTATCAGATAGGTATGTAAACATATCTCCAGCATCCTCTATTGTAACTTTCCTTAAAATCAATCGGCGTGTTTCAATAAGCGGAAATGCTTTTTCCATCCAAATCCCCTCCCCCCAAGTCCCTTTTTCCATTCTTTACTATTTCAATCATTACCTAATTAATGCCGATAATCAACTCTTTATCGCTGTAAGAATTATTGAATCCTCGTTAATGTTAATAATAAAAAGGCGTTCTACTTTTGTAGAAACGCCTCAGTTTGTAGACAAAAGGGGTTCGGAATTAAAAAATTCCGAACCCCTTTTTGAGATTCCCTTTGAATTTTTGCCT